>JASFUN010000186.1:0-4878 GCA_050050255.1 Anaerolineales bacterium
ATAAGGCCCCCCGTAGGAAAGCGGGATGCCCAGCGGTTGTCCTTCACCGACCACGACGTCGGCGCCAAACTCGCCCGGAGGCTTCAAGAGGCCCAACGCCAACGGGTTGACGACAACACAGAACAAGGCGCCCACTTCCTCGGCAGCCTTGCCCATTTCCGAGTAATCCGCGATGTTTCCAAAAAAGTCGGGATACTGTACAGCGATCATGGTGGTGTTTTCATCCAGCAACGCGATGAGATCTTCAGGTCCATTGTCGCATTTTTCGTCCCCGACGATCTCCAGGCCCATCCCCTGTGTATAGGTTCGCACGACCTGGCGATACTGGGGATGAATAGCCGGCGAGAGGATTACCTTTGAGCGCTTTCCCCGGTGCGTATTCAATGCCAGGATTACGGCCTCGGCAAGCGCAGTGGCGCCATCGTAATGCGAAGCGTTGGAGACATCCATCCCGGTCAGCTGGCACATCAGGCTCTGGTACTCAAAAATCGCCTGAAGCGTCCCCTGGGATATTTCGGGCTGGTAGGGTGTATAGGCCGTGTAAAACTCATTGCGACGCAGGATATGGTCGACGACGGACGGGATGAAGTGGTGATAGGCACCGGCGCCTAAGAAGCACGAAGCGTGACCGAGCTCCAGGTTGGCCTCTGAGAGCGCCTGCAGCTGTTCCATTGCCTCCATTTCGGAAACAGCTTCCGGGAGATCCAGATCCGGAAAACGCACCCCCTCCGGCACATCCTGGTAGAGTTCATCAAACCCGTCCACGCCGATGGCCGCCAGCATCTCCTGGCGGTCTTTATCAGTATGGGGGATATAGGCCATCAGTGTTCCCGCTCCTCGCAGAATTTTTCGTATGCATCTGCGTCCATAAGATCCTCGAGTTCGCCAGCGTCGGCAACCTCGAACTTAACCATCCACGCTTTGCTGTAAGGATCGGTGTTGACGAGCTCAGGTGAATTTTCGAGATCCTCGTTGACGGCGATGATTGTTCCGCCAATAGGCATGTAGACATCGGCAGCCGCTTTCACAGATTCAACGGCCGAATGCGGTTCTCCTTTGTCCACCGTCTCACCTTCATCGACCATGTATTCGACGTAGACGATGTCGGAGAGCTGGTCCTGAGCGTAATCCGTGACCCCGGCCGTCGCGTTATCACCCTCAACTCGTACCCACTCATCGCTCTCCGTGTACTTCAAATCCTTGGGTATATCCATTGTTACCTCCTTAGAAATATCAAAACGCTGGCATATAAAAAGGGCGCACACTAAAAACTGTGTGCGCCCTCTGTCTTCAACCTGAGAGATTCATCCCAACGCGGGATTTGCCCCTTCGGTGTCAACAGACTCTCCAGAGGTGCGGCCAGTCCGGGTCCTTTTACCTGAGAGTTTCACCACATCTCTGCACGAGATAACGCGGCTTGCCCCTTCGGTGCCCGTTCTTCACGGGTCTCTCCCCGAACTGTGCAGTCTACGCACTCATTCTACGAGAGGGGGAAGATGCATGTCAAGCAAAGTTCCGATTTGGACGATTTGCATCCGCATCTATCATGATGTTATTCTTAATTTTGAAGTCAACGTTATGCCAGAGGACAATCATTATATAATTGTGCTGCATCGCTCAACGTCTTGGTTACGTCCGATCGAGTGGGGAAGGTATATTCAACGCTTCGAAATGACAAAGAACCAGGGACTAAGATCTCAAGCAAACCATATCATAACGATTACCTTTTGGCTGCACTATGGCGGCTGAATGGCTTTAGCGCGGGCGGATCCATCAGGATGCCGCCCTTTCTCGTTTGTTCAAACTTGAATTTGGCAGGCAAATTACAGGCAAATTAAAGGAGGTGAGTTCGCAAAAAGATTTGCAGATTGATGGTAGCTTCACGCTGTTGACAACTTCTTTATTTATTGTGAGAGGAGAGAAGTGTTCATGTCTAGGAAACTGTTCGCCTTGCTGATCTTCGCGTCGCTGCTGCTTGGCGCTTGTGGAGGTGCAGCTACACCCACGATAAAGATCGGCATCAACGCACCCCTCACTGGCGATATCCCCAAGGTAGGCGAAGGCACAAAATTCTCCGCCGAAATGTGGCTGGATGAAAACGGCGGCACGCTCACCGTAGGTGGGACCGATTATCCCGTGGAGCTCGTGATCGAAGACAATGAATCCAAGGGCGAATCGGCTGCGGCAGTAAACACCAAACTGATCACTCAGGACGAGGTGCTCGTAATCGTAGGTCCACAGGCTTCCAAGCAGGCAGTTCCGGCTGGCGCCGTGGCAAACGATCTACAGACTCCGATGATCAGCCCGTGGTCAACCAACCCCAACACTACACTCGACCGACCATGGGTCTTCCGCACGCCGTTCCTTGACCCCTTCCAGGGTCCTGTCGTGGCTAACTTTGTGACCGAGGAATTCGGCTTCACAAAGGCCGGCGTGTTGTACGACATCGCCAGCGACTACCCCAAGGGCCTGGCGGAATTCTTCCGCTCTGGCTGGGAAGACATCCATGGTGAAGGTTCCGTGGTCGCTTTTGAAAGCTTCACCACTGGCGACACGGACTTCAGCGCCCAGCTGACCAAGATCATGGATGCCGGCGCGGAGTTCATCTTCGCCCCGCAGTACTACAACGAGGTGGCACTGATCGTACAGCAGGCACGTGAACTCGGCTTTGAAGGCCCGATTGTCGGCTCCGACAGCTGGGGCTCAGCCGAGCTGATGAACCTGTGTGGCGATGCCTGCAAGGGCCTCTTCTTCAGCACGCACTACGCGGCTGAAGGTGCAACCGGCGCGACCAAGGAGTTCATCGATAAGTACAACTCCGAATACGGATACGTGCCGGACGACGTTGGTGCCCTCACCTGGGACGCGATGAACATCGTCAAGACCGCTATCCAGAACTGCGGCGAGATCACGGGTGATATCGAAGCCGATCGCAAGTGCGTCCGCGATGCGATGGCTGGCATCGAGGAATTCCCGGGCATCACCGGCAACATGACCTTCACCGATGAGGGTGACCCGATCAAGTGTGCTGTGATCGTGCGAATCAACGAAGAAGGCTTGTTCAGCTTCTACAAGCAGGTTTGCCCGTAAGTTGATGAAGTGACCTCTCACGGTATGTGAGGGGTCACCCTTCCCATCACGTGGGAAGTCATTAGAGAGGGCGGGTCATAGAGACCTTCCTAGACCCGCCCTTCTTTGAATGATCAGGAGCAACCTCCATGGAATTCTTTTTTCAAAACGTAATTAACGCACTTCAATGGGGCAGTTTTTACGCACTCATCGCGGTTGGCTACTCGATGGTTTATGGTGTACTGCTGCTCTTCAACTTCGCCCACGGCGACGTCTTCATGGTGGGCGCGTATATCGGATTCTTCGTAGCCACCGGTTTGCTTTCGTTGAACATCGCCGGCGTGCTTTCGCTCCCTGCCGGCGTGGGACTAGCGCTCGTGTTGGTCCTTACGCTCATCATATCGATGGCTCTCAACTCGATCGTCGGCATGCTGGTCGAGCGCATCGGGTATCGCCCTCTGCGGGATGCCCCGCGTGCCTCCGCGGCCATCACCGGCTTGATGATCGGCATCATCCTGGAGACGGGCAACCTGGCGATCCTGGGACCGCAGCGGCTGGCATTTCCTGAATTGATCCGCAGCGCGACGATCAACATCGCCGGCGTGAGCATAACCAACAAGAAGATCCTGATCGTGGGCGTCTCTATCTTGCTCACGCTAGGGCTGCACCAATTCGTCCGGCGCACGAAGTGGGGTATGGCGATGCGCGCCATGGCCTATGACTACGTCGTCGTGCCTCTCATGGGCATTTCATCCAACCAGATTGCCCTGCTCACCTTTGCGCTTGGCTCAGCGCTTGCGGCTGCCGCCGGGATTCTCTACGGCGTTGCCTATCCGGTGCTGGATCCAAACATGGGCATCCTATTCGGATGGAAGGCGTTTGTCGCCGCCATCCTCGGTGGACGTGGTTCGATCCTCGGTGCCGGCCTGGCCGGTTTTCTGCTCGGCTTCATTGAGATTTTCGTCGCCACAATCTTCCCTTCCACGATGCGAAACTTGATCGCGTTTGGCATCATCCTGGTTATTCTGACCTTTCGGCCACATGGCTTCTTCGGTGAGCCACACAGCGCGCAGCTGCGACTGTGACCCCGGTAGTCGGCCTCAAGAAAGGATAAGCGATGACAACGATCACTGCTTCAACGCCAACCACCCGGCAGCGCCTGCGTGCGTTCTTGAGCAAAGTCTGGGAACCCTATCGATCGGTCCCCCTGCTGGGCTGGCTTATCGCCGCGCTGGTCGCCGTTGGATTGGAACAACTTGTAGGATTGCCGCTTGCTCGATTGCTGGGGATGTCCAAGATCCCTGCGCTCTTCGGCACGCTCGTCATCCTGGATAAACCAATCCTCATCCCCAGCGCGCTGCTCTTCATGATCTTGATTTATTTTCTTCCGATCGGCATCGTAGCCCGCTACACTGCTCCGATAGCCAACCGCGTTGCGGCGAAATTGATGGAATACCCGCTTGTCATAACTGCGGTCATCCATCTGGTGCTAATGTACGCTTTACTGCACATCTGGGGTGATATCAGCGACTACCGCGTGCTGGTCGCGCGACTGGCGATGATCTCGATCATCCTCACATTAAGCCTGAACGTCGTGAACGGCTATATGGGCGAGTTCTCCTGCTCGCATCCCGGTTTCATGTCCGTCGGAGCTTACGTCGCCTCTGCTTTCACCGTCGTGCTCTTCGTCTCCGACAATCGTTTTGGCGAAGCGCTGCTGCCGGAGGCGCTCGGGCCTTTCATGTTCCCCCTGGGGCTTATCCTGGGCGGTCTCGTCTCGGCGCTCGGCGCGCTGCTCGTCGCGATCCC
>JASFUN010000187.1:0-4841 GCA_050050255.1 Anaerolineales bacterium
CGAGATCGCCGAGCAGGCGCGCGACAAAACCGGAGTGTATTTTGTCGTCGACACGTTGGAATATCTTCACCGCGGGGGACGGATCGGAGGGGCCTCCAAGCTCTTCGGCACGGCCCTGAACATCAAGCCGCTTCTGCAGATCGCCGATGGCCGCGTGGAGTCGTTTGAGAAAGTCAGGACCAAATCCAAGGCGATCGAACGAATGCTGGAGGTCGTTGAGCAGAAACTGGACGGGGAGGACCTCATCCGCATCGCTGCCTTGCACGTCGCCGCTGAATCTGAAGCGGCGCAAATCCTCGAAGAGGCCAAGAGGCGCCTGGATCCACAAGAAGCAATGATCACAGTGGTAAGCCCGGTTGTGGGGAACCACGCAGGTCCCGGAACCGTTGGGCTCGTGTACTCTACGGTTTAGTCGTAGTGACCGAGTTGTTGGATTAAGAAGATCTCCGGCAATGGCCGCTGAGAGATCTTCTTCGACTTTTTGGAGCGGGGTGTTCCACCGATTAATTAATCAGAGAATATCGGTCTATATTTGTCAGAATTGAACGGTTAGTGGTAAAATCCACAATGCCGGCTTTTGAGAGTCGGCCAGTCAAAGGAAAAAACAGGGGGGACGCAGGGTGGGAGCTATATCCGCGTATCCCCGGCAATTCACTCCAGATGTGAATCAAAGTTGATCCACTCCTTAGAACCTTGGAGGGGTAAATCCTGTGAAAGAGCGCACAATTTTCATCGTTATCATTCTTACACTCGTGCTTATCGCCGTGGGGTATTTCGTTGCGACAAGTGTGGATGTCAGCTGGTTGCTGCCGGCTCAAGCTTCTGAGCGTGCTGTGGTAGTCGACCAGCTGTTCCGTTTTATGATGGGAATCGCCGCGGTTATTTTCCTCATCGTCGAAGGCGCACTGGTTTACGCTGTCTTGAGGTTCCGCCAGAAGCCCGGCGATGAGAGCGATGCGGCTCCAATCCATGGAAACAACACCCTGGAGGTCGTCTGGACGCTGATCCCCGCGGTCATCGTGGCCGTCATCGGTGTGTACTCCTACCGCGTGCTCACAGATGTTGAGCGCGTGCCGGATGATCCCCTGGTTGTGCGCGTGATCGGCCAGCAATTCGTCTGGCAGTTTGAATATCCAGGAAGCGACGTGACCTCGACGGTCCTGCATCTACCGGTCGATCGACCGGTGCAGTTCCAGATTGAGTCACGCGATGTGATTCACTCATTCTGGGTCCCGCAGTTCCGCGTGAAACGCGACGCGACGCCCGGGCAGATCGACGAGTTAGTGATCACACCCTCTCAAATCGGTCGCTACCCGATTCGCTGTGCGGAACTCTGCGGTCCGGGGCATGCGGCGATGGTCTCCGAGGTGGTTGTCGAATCCCCTGAGGATTTTCAGGCCTGGATCGATGCGGGTGGCGTTGAACCCCTGGATACAGCCCAGGATGTGCCCGCCGGCGACTCACTCCCGGATGACCCCATCGCCGCAGGGCGTGTGGTCTTCGAGAGATACGGTTGTGCAGCCTGCCACGTCCTGGATGATGCCAACGCCGGCGGCATAGTTGGACCTTCGCTTAATGGAATAGGTGACAGAGCGGGGGCACGCGTCGATGGTGTCGAAGCGGCCGAGTACATTCGCTCTTCGATCGTCGACACCGACGCCTACGTTGTTGAGGGCTACCCGCCAGGGGTCATGCCCACGGACTTCGGTGAACGCATGAGCGATGAAGAACTGAATGGCCTCGTCGAGTATTTGTTAACACAATAAGACAACGCGGTTGGATCAGGAGTTGAATTTAAGATGAGCGCAAACGAAGCGGTCAAGCCAGAGGGTATTAATTGGCGCAAGTATTTTACCTGGAACACCGACCACAAGGTCATCGGTGTTCAATATCTCGTGACGACGTTTTTTTTCTTCCTTGTTGGGGGCTCACTGGCGATGTTGGTGCGCACCGAACTCGGGCAGCCGGGTACTGATTTGCTCAACGGTGTTGAGTACAACCGATTCCTCACCAACCACGGTTCTGTGATGATCTTTTTATGGATCATCCCCGTACTGGCCGGCTTCGGGAACTACTTCGTGCCCTTGATGATCGGGGCGAAGGATATGGCGTTCCCGAACCTCAACGCCCTGTCCTATTGGCTCATACCTCCAGCCGGCATTCTAATGATCGTTAGTTTCTTCGTCGGTTCCGCTGAATCCGGCTGGACCTCTTATGTGCCGCTCTCGGTCACGGCCCCGGTTGGTCAGACGCTATGGGCGGTCAGCGTGATGATCCTGGGCATATCTTCAATCCTGGGCGCGATCAATTTCGTCACAACGACGCTCACCATGCGTGCCGAGGGTATGGGTTTCTGGGACCTGCCGCTTTTCGTCTGGGGTATGCTCGCGACGGCGCTGATGATCCTCGTAGCCACACCGATGCTCACCGCGGGTTTAATCCTGATCGCCCTCGACCGGCTGGCGGGCACGCTGTTTTTCAGCGTCGCCGCTGGCGGTGATCCTATTTTGTGGCAGAACATCTTCTGGTTCTATTCCCACCCGGCCGTCTACATCATGATCCTGCCGGGCATGGGCATAATCTCGGAGATTTTTCCAGTCTTTTCCCGCAAGCCAATCTTCGGTTACAAGGCGATTGCGATCTCGAGCATGGCAATCAGCGTTCTGGGATTAACCGTCTGGGCGCATCATATGTTTACGAGCGGCATGAACCCGGCACTGCGCATTCCCTACATGATCACCTCCATGATCATCGCTGTGCCCACCGGTGTGAAGATCTTCTCCTGGTTGGGCACGATCTGGGACGGCAAGCTGCGCTTTACAACACCGATGCTGTTCGCCCTGGGGTTCATCTCCATGTTCCTGATCGGAGGCATCACGGGGATCTTTCTGGCGTCTATACCCGTTGACCTCCACGTCCACGATACCTATTTCGTCGTCGCCCACCTGCATTTTGTGCTCTTCGGCGGGAGCGTCTCGGCGGTCTACGCAGGCCTGTACTACTGGTACCCCAAGATCACCGGGCGGATGTATGACGAAAAGCTCGGTAAAGTGCATTTCTGGATGAACTTCATCGGCACGAACCTGACCTATTTACCGATGTTTGTCGCTGGCTTGCTGGGTATGCCACGACGTGTTGTCGATTATGCTCCTGAGTTCACCAGCATCAACCAACTGGCAACGCTCGGTTCATTCCTTTTGGGTGCCTCCACGCTTCCATTCCTTTACAACGCAATCGTCAGCTGGGCTCGGGGACCGAAAGCAACCGCGAATCCCTGGCGGGCGTTGACGTTGGAGTGGATGACGTCCTCGCCTCCACCCGAGCATAATTTTGATGAAAAGCCGGTCATGGAGTACTGGCCTTATGCATACGGTGAGGTCGAACCTAGGGTCGATGCACCCGAGACAGCCGTCGCAGCAGGAGATTGAGGATCAACATGGAATCGAACGCGGTTATTCACGAAGATGAATTCCTGGCAGGTAAAAAGCTGGGATTGGACCACAATAAACTCGGGATGTGGCTTTTTCTGTCCTCCGAGATCATGTTTTTCGGCGGCCTGATCTCCGCATTCCTGCATTTCAAAATCAATACGCCCTCACCAGCAGAAGCCGCGCTCTTGGATGTCGCCCTTATCGGGGTGAACACTTTTATCCTGTTGAGCTCGAGTTTTACGGTTGTGCTCGGCCTCGCCGCGATCCAGAAAGGCAACTCGGGCGGTCTCGTCCGCTATCTAGGGCTGACCGTTCTGCTGGGGAGCCTCTTCCTGGCAGGACAGGGATATGAGTTCACAACCCTCTACGGGGAGGGGATGACGCTGCAGAGCAGCGTTTACGGCTCCGGCTTTTTCACGCTCACCGGTTTTCACGGGCTTCATGTTTTGATCGGCATCGTTTGGGCGTTGGTCGTGATGGTGAACGGAATGCGCGGGAAGTACGCTGAGAACAAATATGACGGCGTGGAAATTTTTGGCTTGTACTGGCACTTTGTCGATATCGTCTGGATCGTGCTGTTTACGATCATTTACCTGATTTGAGCGAGGCATTTATGGAGCAGCAGAAAACAAGCGTATCGGTGCGGGTTTATGCAGTTGTGTTCGTTGTATTGGGGGCCATCACGGCTTTTGAGATCTTCCTCTCGTTGCCGTCGACCGGGGTCGCCCGCCAGATCCTCACACCACTCTTCGTCGTCCTGTCCTTGAGCAAGGCTTCGCTGGTAGCCGCCTTCTACATGCACCTGCGAGGCGATTCAAGGTTCTACACGATCGTCTTCGTCCTGCCTGCGCTGCTGCTGCTGGTTTTTGCACTGCTCGCGACGATCAGCTGACCCCTACTCATGGGATCTAACCGCCGTACTATGAAACGTTACCACTGGCTTGGAGCTGCAGTCCTATTGCTGCTGCTCGTATCGTTTACTTCGCCTGATCTGTCACCCTCCAGCTTGATACAACGGCCAGATTTGCTTTTAGCGATCCTGGGTATTGGGCTCTGGGTTTTTTACTTGCGCTCGTTCAACCGCCTGCGACTTCGCCAGATCCAGAGTAAACGCGTGGTCGCCCTGAACGCATCCGCGCTTGGGTTTGAGCTCGCCGGGTTTGTCGCCTTGCTTCAGCTCCAGCTTGCCAGCGTGCGCGGGGTGCATTCCACGCTTGCGGTCATCACGATAGGTATCGCAATCGCTCTGCAGCTAGCCTCCTGGGCGTTTGACCTCGCCTCTGATGAAAGCGCAGTCAACAGCAACGTGGCCGACGGGCCACAAACGGGGGCGTTTCGTGATTACCTTATGCTGACGAAGCCGATCGTGCTCGCCCTGTTGTTAGTGACTACGCTGGCGGCGATGATCGT
>JASFUN010000188.1:0-4826 GCA_050050255.1 Anaerolineales bacterium
GGTCATTCCCTGGCGCTGAGCAGCTCCCGCAAGTAGCAATCATCGCTGTCGATCCGAGCAGCCCTTTCAGCGGTGGGGCGATTCTGGGAGACCGCATCCGCATGCGGGATCTATCCGGGGACAAGGGGATCTTTATTCGTAGTATGGCCAGTCGTGGATCATTGGGAGGCTTGGCCAAGACGACCGGCAGCCTGGCGTTAGCTCTGGACGCAGGCGGATACGAAATCATCCTCATAGAAACTGTCGGCGCAGGGCAAGCTGAGGTTGAGGTTGCCAGTCGGGCACACACGACGGTGGTTATAGACGCACCCGGCTTGGGCGATGAGGTTCAGGCGAACAAGGCCGGCATCCTCGAAATTGCCGACATCCTCGTCGTGAACAAGGCTGATAAACCAGGCGCGGAGAATACGGTTCGCATCCTTGAAATGGCGCTTGAATTTGCGGGCAAGCAGGAGCAGCCCGTTGAACAGCTCTGGCAGCCGCCTGTCCTTCCGACGACAGCGACCACCGGAGAAGGCGTGGATGAATTAGTAAGCTCGATCTATGAACATTACCAATACCTTAGAAGATCAGGCCTCTGGGAAGCGCGCCAGCGCCAACAGGTTTCCAGCCAATTCTACGCCAGCTTACAGCAAGAGCTGTTTGAAAGATTTCGCCGCAGGAGTGCTGACGGTGTTCTAGAGCGGATGGTCGACGCGCTGGTCGAGCGCAAACTCACACCGGGCGAAGCGGTTAAAACTCTGCTGGCTGGCGAGAACCAGTGAGCATAGATCCCACCGATTAATCGAGTGGGAAACCCTACCTGATCTCTGAAATTCAATTGGCGGAAATTACTCCAGAGAGTGTATATTCTAATCAGCACTATAGGTGGCTGCAGCTGATAGGATGAGTGGCATCTATGACGACGCGTTCTGGATATGATGACATCAAGTTGTACGCAGGTACAGGTTCGCCAGGCCTGGCTGAAGAGATCAGCGGTTACCTCGATGTCCCCCTGGAAGACTATGATCTGGTCCAATTTCCGAATGAGAATTTATTCATAAAATTGCTCAGCAGCATTCGCGGGCAGGATGTCTACCTGATCCAATCACTGGGTCCACCAGTGCACCGCAATATCATGGAAATGCTGATCATGATTGACTGCCTGAAGCGCGATTCCGCCGGGCGCATCACGGCTGTCTTTCCCTACATGGCCTATGCCAGGTCGGACAAGAAAGATCAACCTCGTGTTCCAATCACAGCGCGCTTGATGGCCGATATGATCGAGGTCGCCGGGGCTGATCGCTACATGACGATTGATCTGCACGCTGGTCAGATTCAGGGTTTTTTCTCCATCCCGGGCGATGTCCTCACCGCATTCCATATCCTCAGTGACTACTTCCTGGAAAAGAACCTCACCAACGCGGTCGTTGCTACTGCCGATCTGGGATTTGCGAAGAAAGGGCGCAACTTCGCCGAGAAGCTGAACGTGCCCCTGGCATTCGTTGAAAAACGCCGCTCCGGTGATGTGCCGCGTGCCACGGCGACCACCATCATAGGTGATGTCCGCGATAAAGACGTCATTTTGGTCGATGACGAGGTACTCACCGGTGGTTCGGTTTGCGAGGCGGTCGATATTTTGAAGGAGAACGGCGCCCGGGACATCTACCTATCATTCACCCACGCTTTGCTGCTGGCTTCGGCGATTGATGAGCTCGCAGAGAAACCAGTAAAGGAGATCGTGACCACAAACACACTCCCCATACCGGAAGAAAAAATTCTACCCAACATGAAAATTCTTTCTGTGGCACCGCTGCTGGGCGAGGTCATCCTGCGTGCCCATGAAGGCCGATCTGTGGGCGAGCTGTTTAACGAATGAGCGCTGGCGGAGACTGACTGACTAACGAGAGCGGAGGCATTGCCAGCACCTGACGTAGCTCAAGGTCGACCGCTCTGCAAATCAAGGACTCTTAAATAAGAGCGCAAATGCATCCCAGGCTTGCGTGTCGAGGCCTTGCTTCTGCCGGTAATAGAAATGTCTGGCGATCTCACCCTGCTGCTCCGGGTTGAAGTCGTCCAACGAATCCCCCCGCTGGACAGCTTCGTTCAAACCTTGTTCCCATCCGTAGTTGTAGGCATCAGCCCCAAGCTTTACCTGAGCACTTATTGCCTTCCGAAGATAGCTCCAACCTTGCCGCTGGTACTGCCATGCATGCGTGATTTCATGTACCAACCAGGCCATATCCTGAAGCGAGAACTGACCATCGCCATCAGGGTGAGTGCGCAATGTTGTTGGAAAGTACAGCCGGTTGCCGAGCGTGACTGCGTTGTGTGTTGGGGCAGGGCTTCCTCCCAGCCTGGATGCAGCCTGAGCGATCCAGTCAGGCCAGCGCGCGCCTTCGAAAACCTTGATGCGATTGTAATTAACTGAACTGCCGAACACGCTCCGGGATTCGTCTATCTCGATCTGGGTAAGCTCACGCGCCATTATCCCAACCCTTACCTTGAAAGAGGTAAGCAGAACGATGCGATTACCTCTTTTCCCCGAGTCAGAGGGAATATTATCGCACAAAGGTAGTCAGGAATTCAAGATTTCAAAGGCGTGGGCGGATCCGGTGGTCATCCAGGTATAAGAATAGGCTTATCCTGGTCCTGTATCGCTCAACGATCCGGATGTTGCGCCCCCACCAGGGCGTGACGGATCTGCACGATCGCGGAGAAGAGCGGATAGCCATCCGGGCACTCATGTTCGCACATTCCACATCCGGCGCATGACTGAACCCAGATTTCCAGTTTGTCCAAACCAGCGTCTGAAAGATCCCGCATTGTCAATGGATTGAAGAGCGGGCAGTGTTCCTGCAAGCGATTGCGGCAGGTTGCGCATTGCTTAAGGTGCTCCTTGAGGGCGGAGAGCGTCTTGGTGAGGTCAGGATAACGTTCCTCTTCACTACCGAAGGAGCGTGCACGCCAGGTTTCCAGGTTCTGGATCACCTTCTGGCGACGCTCAAGCGTCGCTTCCGGGACCGATTCTGAACCGAAGCGCAGCGACAGCTGCTCTGCCGTCTCGTCGTCCTGCACCTCGACCACCAAGCCCTTAAGGGTTTCCACGCCAAACAGTAGTATATGTAGGTCGCAGTCCTGCGGAAAAGGGTGGTGGCAAAGCTGACAGCTTTCCTTATAGCGACTTGGAAGGATCCCACCCTGGGCAGAAAAATGTAGCGTCTCCTGTGTGATTGATTCGTGGTCCGAGGTCAGCGTGAGGTGACGCTTGAAATCCTCCTCTGGCAGCACACCGAGACAATCAGCGCTGATCAGGTAAACATTTCCTAAATCGATGTGACCCTGGGAGGCCAGAATGCGCAGGCTTTCCAATTCACATGGCCGCAAGAACACCCCCATGCGTTCTTCCCCGTTCTCTTCGAGCAGCTCCATGGTGGATTTGGCGGCATTAGCAGACATCACGGGCGCAAACGGATCTGCCTTTGAGAGCCCCGAGCGTTCGGCAATTAAAACTGGCTCCGGCTGACGGTTGGCAGGCAGCCACTGGGGAAGGATCATCGCTTCGAGGTCACGGATCTCCCACAGTGCGGAGAACAATTGCCTGGAGGTGTCCAATGGATTCTTGGCGACTACCGGGATAAATTGGCGCTGGCTCATGGGATTACTCCTCTTCGGTCACCTGTTCCACTGGCTTCCCCGGATTGCTGAGCACTTCGGCGAGATCCATCGCTTTAATCTGGTCAGATTTGCCGGTGCTTCCGATCGCGTCTTCAAGCATGATCAGGCAGTAAGGGCAAGCGGTGACAACCACGTCCGCATCGGTTGCCGCTGCCTGCTCAAGACGGGCGTTGTTGATACGCGTGTTCGGGTCCGTCTCAAGCCACATGTGTCCACCACCGCCGCCACAGCAAAACCCGTTCGCTTTATTGTTGGCCATCTCAGTGCGCGTCAAACCGGCGATGCTGTCCAGGGCTTTACGGGGGGCAGAATAAACCTGGTTGTAGCGGCCCAGGTAGCAGGAATCGTGATAGGTGACGCGTTGATCATGCGTGCCCCCATTGGGTGCAATTTTCCCCATCTCAATCAACTCGCTAATGAGCTCGGTATGGTGGATGACTTCAAAATTCGCACCCAGCGCGGGATACTCGTTCTTAAGCGTGTTGAAACAGTGTGCACATGGCGTTACGAGGCGGGAAAACGAGACCGAGTTGAAGGTCTCGATGTTCTCCTCGGCCATGACCTGGAAAACATACTCGTGGCCCATGCGTCGGGCGGTTTCGCCACAGCAAGCTTCAGCCTCGCCCAGGATGGCAAAATCCACGTCTGCAGCCTGCATCAATTCGACAAGCGCGCGCCCAGCGCTGTGGTTGCGGCTGTCATACCCGTATGCGCATCCAAGGTAGAGCAGCGTGTCGACCTGCTCGCCCGGTTGAAGCACGCGCACGCCAAGCTCCCTGGCCCAGGGGGCGTGCTGCTCTTTAGGCAGCCCCCAGGGGTTGCCGCGGCGTTCCATTTGTACAAGCGTCTCACCGACTGAACCAGGAACTTCGCCGGTCATCAGCGTGAGATGGCGTCTCATCTCGATCACGGCAGAGACCGGATCGAGGAACATTGGACAAATTTCAAGACAGGCCCCGCAGGTTGTGCATAGCCAGGGACTTTCGGTGGATATGTAGCCACCCACCAGCGGTTTTTCTTCTGAGCCGTTCTCGGCCATCAGGGTATCGTGCATGGAGCGGTGCAGGTTGTAGATCAATGCGCGGGGCGAGTAGGGCATGCCCACCGTGTGGGAAGGACATACATCTTCACAGCGACCGCACTGCGCGCAGGCGTCGAATGAAATCAAT
>JASFUN010000189.1:0-4824 GCA_050050255.1 Anaerolineales bacterium
GCGATGGATTGAATCTCGGGGACCATTCAGATCGTTTCCACGTCGATTGGTGGATCACATCCAGGCGTGTTGAGACTCGTCTTAGGAATGAACGCAAGCCGCTGGACCTGGCCCATTTTCTCAGCGCGGGAGCGGAGAAGGTGAATCCGACGAAATTGGATGCAAGCGGTCTCCTGATCCCAGGGGAAGAAATCTACCGCCCTGAAGGCACCTTTGCGTTGGTTGAAATCCCGCCAGATTACCTGCACCTGAAGTCGGTTGACCCGGAACTGGCCAACCGCTGGCGGATGCAGACCCGCAAGATCTTCAAGGATGTGTTCGAACGCGGTTATCTGGTTACCGATTTCATCCACCTGCGCGAAGAGCGGTATCCCCGCTCTTATTATCTGCTTTCACACGGGGAGGGGACTCTGGGATGAAACCTTTACTGCAGGAGGTGGAACTTAGGCATTTACGCATGCGGTTGAAATCTGACTTCCGGACGTCCTTCGGGTTGGAACGAGACCGGGACTGCATCCTGATTTCGGTGCGGGACGAGGGCGAACAGGGGTGGGGGGAGTGTGTTGCGGGGGCGGAACCGGGCTATTCGTACGAGACGGTGGGGACAGCCTGGCACGTGTTGAGTGAGTATTTCGTACCGGCGGTGTTTGCAGAAAACGTCAGAACGCCAGCTGATTTGCATGCTGCCCTGGGAAAGTATCGTGGTCACCCTCTGGCAAGAGCAGGCCTTGAGATGGCTCTCTGGGATCTCGAAGGAAAGAAGCACAGCAAGTCCTTGTTTGAGCTAATTGGAGGCGTAAGATCGAGGATCCCGGTAGGAGTCTCCATAGGCATCCAGGAAAGTGCTCAGGACCTGCTGGCACATGTCGACGCCTATCTGGATCAGGGCTATCGGCGCGTTAAAATAAAAATCGCACCCGGGGATGACCTCAAGTTGATCGAAGCGGTGCGGGAAGCGCATCCAAACCTGCATCTCTGGGTAGATGCAAACGCCGCCTATTCAAGCGCTGATATCGAATTGTTCAAAAAGATGGACGCCTACAATCTGGGGCTAATCGAACAGCCGCTCTATGAAGATGACCTCATCGAACACTCACGCCTACAGGAGCAGCTGATAACCGATATTTGCCTGGATGAAAGCATCCACCACGTGCGCGACGCTCGTCATGCGGTCCAGATTGGTGCATGTCGCGTGATCAATATCAAGCCGGCAAGGGTGAGCGGGTTATCGATGGCCTGCGAGATTGAATCCTTCTGTGGGCAGGAGGGGATCCCGGTTTGGTGTGGAGGCATGTTGGAAACAGGAATCGGCAGGGCAGCCAACCTGGCGCTGGCATCCCGAGAAGGTTTTATCCTTCCCGGCGATATTTCTGGCAGCTCCCGGTACTACGAGAAGGACATCTGCGAGCCTGAATTCAAGCTGAATGATGACAGCACAATCGATGTCCCTATGGAGCCCGGACTGGGGATCTATCTCGATGAGGATGCGCTCGAAGCTGTGACAATCGATAAAATGGTGTTGAAATCCGAATAGTCAGCAGGATTTACCCAGTAAAAGCGGCCAGGCATCAGGGTGAGTTGAAAAAGTTGCCGTCCAACCAATCGATCGAGAACGACCCAGCGTAGGCAAATAGCATCATCTTGAGCGTCTTGCCTACGAAGGCCCAGATTAAAAACTTGGTCACGGGCATACCCAATGCCCCGGCCGCTGCGCCGGCTAAATCGAAGAACGGGTTAGGGATGAACGCTAAAACCAGAACAGCCCAACCCCCGAAACGATCCGTCCAACCCTCCAGCCGCCTGTACATCTTTGTGTCATCCACAATGCCCTGGCCGCTGAAACCTGCAAGATACCCGGTGAGCTCGCCGAGGGCTGCGCCCGCTCCGGCAGCGACTGCGACCCCCAACGGATTGAATATCGAACCGAAAGTAAACGTTAGCGCGATGCCGGGTGCCGGCAGTATGACTGTGGCGTTCGCGAGGATCGATAACAGGAAGATCCCGGGGTAGCCTGCTGCCTGGAATCTCCCGACCTGATTGCGTATCGAGTAGATGTAAACTGATATGGCAACAACTACGACGAGAGCGAGAACCCTTATCGCCGTAAGGCGCCATCCTGAGAGGAATTGCTCGCCTTCAGGATTCGTGGATTTCAATGGTTTCTATCTTGACCGCAGGGGCGTCTGGGTTGGATGGGTCGCGGGCCGGGATGGACATCAGCACCTCTTCACCTTCCAGCAACTTCCCAAACACGGTATGTTTGCCGTCCAACCATGGTGTCGCTACGTGCGTAATGAAAAATTGAGAGCCGTTTGTGTTAGGGCCAGCATTGGCCATCGAGAGCACGCCCGGTTCATCATGTCGCAGGTCAGGGTGAAATTCGTCGGCAAATTGATAGCCGGGGCCACCTCGTCCTGTCCCGGTCGGATCGCCGGTCTGTGCCATGAAATCATCGATGACGCGGTGGAAGATAACGCCGTCATAGAATCCTTCGCGGGCCAGGAAGACGAAGTTATTCACTGTGCGTGGGGCACGGGCGGCGAAAAGGTCGAAGACCATGTCGCCCTTGTCTGTCTTTATAGTCGCTTGATATTTTTTACTGACGTCGATGGTCATTTCGGGCGATTTTTGATACTTCTGCATGGGCTCCCTTTCCACTTGATCTAGTAGGATTGGTCAATATGAAGCATATTTTCTATGCGCGCGACAACCATATCCATGGCCACCGTGTTCAAGCCACCCTCAGGGATGATCACATCCGCATAGCGTTTTGATGGTTCGACGAATTCAAGGTGCATGGGGCGGACGGTGGTCTCATATTGCTGGATGACCGATTCGACCGTGCGGCCGCGCTCGATGATGTCGCGCTGCAGTCTTCGGATGAATCGGATGTCCGGTGGAGTATCAACAAAGATCTTGATATCGAACATCTCGAGCAACGAATGTTCAGCAAAGACTAGAATGCCCTCGACCAGGATAACTGGCTGGGGTTGGATCCTTGTCGTTTTGCTGGTTCTGCTGTGGGTCGTGAAATCATAGATCGGAATGTCGACTGGTTTTCCGGATCGCAGCATCGTCAAGTGTTGAACCATCAAGCCTGTTTCGAGCGAATCAGGATGATCGAAGTTAATCATGTCTCGCTGGGAACGGGGAAGGTCTTCCAGATCCTTGTAGTAGGCATCGTGGGGAAGAAAAGCGATCTTTCCCGCGCCAACACGGTCAAGGATGACCTTGGCGACAGTTGTCTTGCCAGATCCCGTTCCACCGGCGATGCCAATCAGGATCGGTGTGTTACCATCAGCCATGTGTCCATTATACGCAAAGGAGCAAACGGCGAAACCAATCGCCCGGAACGCCCGTTCACAGGAGGTTTGATTTTCGCTTTGCCGGCTTTCGTGGGAGAATCTCACCCCGGATGGAGCAAGAGCAATAAGGCGAATACACGTGATGGAAGATAACATGGACGAACACAGCAACTCAGCGCCCCATGGCGAGACAGGAAGTTCGAGCCCCAGCCTTTTATGGCACCTCGCCTCGTTCATCCTCCCGCTGTTCAGCCTCAGCTTCTATCGGATCGCGCTGCGCAGGCGCCTATCGCAGGCACTTGTCTTTTTCGCCATTTTTGCAACAACCCTCAGCACGCTTTTTACGCTCAAAGTTGTTCGCATAGTCAAAGACCTGGACACCGAAATTCAGGGTTCATTGGAAGAGGGCACGTTCCCGGTGATCACGATACAGGATGGGATTGCAAGCGTGAAGGCCCCGCAGCCGCTTGTCTTCCTTGATCAAGACGGGCAGATCTTCGTCCTTGACACAAGCGGTCGCTACACAGATATCAATCCAGAGCAATACAGAGAAGGGATACTGCTCACGCGGACTGAGTTGATCGTATTGGATCGCTCCGGTCAGCGACAGTCCCTGCAGTTACGCGATTTGAACGACCTGTTCAATACGAATCCAATCGTCATCGATGAGGATTTCATCCTGCAGGCATGGAGCCGCTTCAGTCGGGTTGCCGTTGTGCTTGCGGGCTTTGGTTTGTTGATCTGGCATTTCTTTGTCAGGTTGATGGTCTTAACGTTTGTAGGGCTGCTGATATGGGGATCGGTCTCTATTTTGCGGACTCAGACGGACTACGCCTCAATCATGATCATCGGGCTGTATGCGGTCGTCCCTGCACTCTATTCTCACTACCTATTGGGGAGGGTGGGGTTGACGTTGCCAGGCTTTCAGACGATGCTGCTGATGCTCATATGGATGAGCATCGCGATCGCAACGCTCGATCGAGGTGAGCTGTCTGTGAGTGAACAAGAGCAAAGGCTGCTGCGGATGACGCCTATCGCTGTGCCGATGATCCTGGTGCTTGCGTGGGATGTCGTGTTTAGCCCAGACATCGAGCCGCTGGCTTTATGGGGCGTTCCAATCCTCACGCTCATCGCGTGGTTTGTTATGCGGAGCATCCGGGTAGAAGAAGACCAGCCGCCGGCTGGTCTTGGTTGATCGCAAACTATCAGACCTGGTTTGCTATTTATGTGAGCCAGCGGAGGGAGTCGAACCCTCGACCCATCGCTTACGAAGCGATTGCTCTGCCACTGAGCTACGCTGGCTTGATTTATCTGCTTCACTAATAATGCGGCGGGATTATACCAGCGCGCTGGAAACCTTGGCAAGAGATAGGCGCTGAAGGATAATGAAAACATGCGCATTGCGATGCTCTCCTACCACACCTGTCCACTCGCCACGTTAGGAGGCAAAGACACGGGAGGGATGAACGTGTACGTGCGCGACCTGACGCGCGAGCTAGGACGGCGCGGGGTGGGCGTG
>JASFUN010000190.1:0-4821 GCA_050050255.1 Anaerolineales bacterium
TTCGTTCGAAGAACACGCACCCAGGAAAACTACCAAGATGATGATAAGCACGGGGACAAGAGAGGTTTGAATTGATTTGCTATGCATACGGGGATCCTTCGGGTTGGTGAGACACAAATTATTTTCCCAAATTGGACATCATTTATCTATTATAGGATATGGCACTGGCATCGACAGAGAGCTTCATTGCTGAAGAAGGGGAGAGACCCCCGAGCATTACAAGCCACCGGTCTCAGCCAGAACAGGGTCTTCGCGTTTGACCGCGATTTGGATAGGAGGGCAAAACACAAAGGAGATACTGCCTCTGATAGGTTCTTCAATTTAATTAACGGGTATTTATTGATAGTGGGGTGGAACCAAGAGACAACGCTCTCGAGGATCCAATTGTTTCACCCAACTTGAGATATCCAATACGTTTGTGGGGACAGAATTGGGGGCGCATCGGTTGCTTGGCGCCGTTTGCGATATGCTCAGGCATGCTCCGGCTAGCGATCCTTCAGGCCTGGCGGCAGCCGCATAATGTCACTAAGCTTCCCAGGAAAGACCCTATCAAACACTCGCCGAAGGGTTGAGAACAATCGCCGAAAGAAAAAAATTATTCGGCGAATATGTAGCAATTTCGCGTAACCATAATCGTGCCGGCTCTGGAGTTAGACTTCCTGCCGGTCATATTTGAAGACCTGTATAGAGCTGATTTGAAGGGGCCGGTTGGCTTGAGCTTGATGGTGATCAAATGTATAGCAGGTGAACTTAGAGTTAATCGATAACTTGATCCTCGGGGACAGATCGATTCCACTGTTCGACGAGATCATCGCCGCTCTTGCCAATGTTCGCCCTGTTGCTGATACGACCTTTGAAGGCATCGGGTTTGTTCAACCCATCGATCAGGTCCCGATCGACGCGCACATTAAGCGTGAACTCTCCGCTCAAACGGATGCCCGGGGTGAACGTGCCCAGACCATCAAGTTTCACGGGCTGACCGCTGCTGGTAAAAAAGAGCAGTGCATCAGAAAGCTCGCCGAGGATGAATTTGATCTGGCCAGGGTTTAGATTCGTGCCGCGGCTCATGTATCTTGCCAGTTCGTCCACCTGTATCGTGCTGTTCAGCTCGATATGCGGCATGAGCGCTTTGATCGCGTTAATGCGTTTGGCCATTTCCCACCTTCCTGTGATCAACCTGGCGTCCCGCTCGCTGGGTTGATTGCTTTCTTGGTTAAGATAACTTAATCTTGCAAGCGTGGATACTTATCCTGTATGCACTATTTTGTACCCATAAAAACTTTCGTTGACTATAGGAGGACTGAGATGCCTGAGTTCATTACGTTTGGGAGCTGTTTCTTTTTCGGACTTTTCTTGCTGCTGAGTTGGCTTGTGCTGCGATCGATCCGCTTGTTGTATGAATACGAACGCGGCGTGGTTTTCACCCTTGGCCGCTATGGCGGGACGCGCCAACCTGGCCTGACGCTCGTTTTCCCGGTCGTACAATCCATGCGCAAGGTGGACATGCGCTTAAAGACAGCTGAGATCCCGCGCCAGGAGGTCATGAGCAAGGACAACATTCCACTGCTGATCAACGCTGTCGTTTACTTCAAGGTCGTCGATCCCAAGGCTGTAATCATCGAGATTGAGGACCATATTTTCGCCGTGCAGCAGTACACACAAGCGGCGCTGCGCGACGTGATTGGTAATGAGGAGATGGACACCGTACTCACCGAGCGGGAGGCCATCGCCGAGAACATCAAGAAGATCGTGGACGCAGAGACGATCGGTTGGGGGGTTGACGTCGAATCCATTAAGATCCAGGAGGTTGAGCTACCGGCAGAGATGAAGCGAGCGATGGCCAAACAGGCGGAAGCCGAGCGGGAACGCCGCGCCGTGATCATCGCAGCTGAAGGTGAGCTAACCGCTTCAGAAAACCTGATGCAAGCTGCACAGAAGATGGCAACGACCCCCGGCGCACTGCATTTACGCACGCTGCAGACGATCCGGGATATCGCCGCGGATCCTTCCGAGAAGATCGTGCTCTTTGTACCTTCGGACCTGGCGACAGGCTTAGGTGGCATCCTGGGTGAACGGAAAGGTGGATAGCCAGTGATCCTCGATTCGAGGCAGCGCTACTTGCAGATCGCGTTCAATTATGACATCGATCTGGTCCGGCGTGTGCTTCCCACTATCCCGCAGAGTCCGCGCATCCTGATCGAAGCCGGCACGCCGTACATCAAGCACGAAGGATCAGATGGCATCCGTGTTATCGACCAGATGTGGAACGGCGTCGTCGTCGCCGACCTGAAAGTCGCAGATGGCGCTTATGGCGAGGTCGCCATGGCCAGGCGGGCCGGGGCCAGCGCTGCGACTGTGCTGGGTGAATCGCCAACCGAGACGCTCGATATATTTGTGCGTACATGCGAAAGCTTTGGCATGGTTTCGATGATCGACATGGTCGGCGTGCAGGATCCGCTCGATACGGTGAGGCGCATGAAAAAGCCGCCGGAAGTCGTCGTCCTCCATCGTGGTCGGGATGAAGAAGGCACGCGTGGAAAGGTGATCCAATACCGTCACGTGAACCGCATCCGCAGCAAATACAACGTGCTGATCTCAGCTGCGGGGGGTGTCGACTTGAAAGAGGCGCGCAGCGCCATATTCAACGGGGCAAATATCGTCGTCGTGAACCTGGTTGAGCCGGGCGATCCCTGGGAGGGCATAAGCACCACTGAAGACGTTGGAACGATGGCAAGGCAGTTCCTTGAGACGATTGAATAGAAAGAAAGGGGTCAGGCTATTGGGCAGCACGTCACCCGGGAGCTCAGGATACCCACCATGGTGCGCAGGCGAGCGACCCTTGAAGAGCGCTTTCAAGTCACTTCGATCGTCTCGAAGCGTCTGGCTAACTGTATAGGGAGAAGATCAGTTTCCGAATGGTTAGAGACAGGTCTTTGCCTGGCCATCGATCTGGAGGAGGGTCGGGCGGGAGGATTCCTCGCCCTGCCCGGAAAGACAAAAGGGGAAGGGATTGAGGATCGGGCAGTTGGGCACCACGGCACGCGGGGATGCGCGGGTGTAATTGTCGGGGCGATGCGCCGGCTCGCCCCGATTATTTACGTATGAGCGCAAGTTAGTATGAGTTTGAGGTGCATATGGCAGAAATCGGGGTAATCGGCAGCATCAATATGGACCTGGTCGTTCAGGCGCCACGCTTCCCCAAACCCGGGGAAACCGTCAGCGGAGATGAGCTGAACATGGTCCCGGGTGGAAAAGGCGCCAATCAGGCGGTAGCGGCCGCACGCATGGGAGCCTCTGTCGCATTTTGCGGTCGCGTCGGCGGGGACGTTTTCGGCCCGCAGCTCAAGGACAAGCTCGAAGATGAAGGGATCGACATCGAGCATGTGAAGGTCCTGCCCGATGTGGCAACGGGTGTAGCCCTGGTAGTGCTCGACGAGCATGGTCAGAACATGATCGTCAGCAGCCATGGAGCCAACGACTCGATCAGACCTGCTGATCTGAGCGCAGTGTTCGATGAATGGACCTCGGTCCGGCAGGTTGTGCTGCAGATGGAGCTGCCTGTAGATGTCGTTGCAGCCGCGATTGAAGGGGCGAGATCTCGTGGGTGGGAAGTTATCCTCAACGCAGCGCCAGCGGATGCGCACGCCCGGAAATGGTTTGCGGAAGTCGATGTCCTGATTGTGAACGAGACGGAAGCCGAGCTCCTCAGTGGTTTGGAAGTTGCTGACGCGGCGAGTGCGCGCAGCGCTGGAAAAGCTCTGTGTGCATCTGGTGTCAGAGTAGTGATCCTGACGCTCGGGCCCGACGGAGCCATGTTAATTGAAGGTGAGCACGTTGATTCCGTCCCGACGCCAGAGGTTGAGGTCGTGGATACCACCGGGGCTGGCGATGCTTTTGTGGGAGCTTACGCAGCCAGGAGGCTCGCCGGGGATGCGCACCTCGCGGCGGTTCAATATGGCGTTTGTGCTGGCGCACTTGCGGTTACGGTGCTGGGAGCCCAGCCATCTTTGCCCTATTGGGAAGCGGTAGAGCATCTGAACCGGGAGGTGTTTGACGGGTAGGGATTGGAGAAATTGTGGCTTCCAATTCGCAAGCCCGTGGCGACATGCGTTGCATCATTTGATCGCGTGTAGAATGGTGCTTGGAGAATGCCAAGGAAGGTGAACGGGGTGATCGCAGCAGTTGTCGTATCAGGATCCTATATCGCCGCGCAGATGATGGCGGACATCGCCTCGCTGCGCATCGTCACGTTCCTGGGACTATCGATCGACGCCGGGACGTTCGTCTACCCGTTCACATTTACGTTGAGAGACCTGGTGCACAAGGTAGCCGGGATCAAGGCTGCCAGGGTTCTGATCGTAACCGCAGCGCTGATCAACCTCCTCATGGCGCTTCTGTTCTGGTTCACAAGCATCCTGCCGCCTGATCCTTCCGTGGGGCCGCAGCTGGCGTTTGGTGAGGTGCTCTCGCCGGTCTGGCGCATCGTGATAGCCTCGATCGCTGCGGAGGTCATCTCTGAGCTCATCGATACCGAAGGGTACCGTCTCTGGGTTCAGAAGGTGACGGAACGCTACCAGTGGATGCGAGTGCTCGTCTCGAACGCTGTGTCGGTGCCGGTGGACAGCCTGGTTTTCGCCTGGCTTGCTTTTGGGATGGTCCTGCCGACGGGCGTGGTGTGGAGCATCGTGCTGGCGAACGTGCTCGTCAAAGGCGCCGTGACGTTGATTTCGCTTCCCGGTATCTACCTTGTCCCGCACCGAGAAGAGCAATAGTTCCTATCGCATCCATACATTGCCGCCCTAATCAATTATTTAGAAAAAA
>JASFUN010000191.1:0-4816 GCA_050050255.1 Anaerolineales bacterium
CTTCGTGCCAGGCACTTACCATCGGTGAGCAGCCTTCAGTCTGTATCACTCCAATTGCCGGGATTCGGTCGATCAACCCGGCTTCTTTGAGCTCGATAAACCCTTTCATTACCCCGAGAGGACCGATACCCCCGCTCACCGCCTGGATGTACCAGTCCGGGGCAACCCAGGGTGTTTTTCGCATCGGGTCGTCGGCGAACTGGCCAAGTCCTCCCAGCTGTTCGGCAATTTCAAAAGCGATCGTTTTCATCGATTCAAGCGCAGCTATGCTGCGCGCACCCCGATCGAGGTAAAGATTGCGCTCATCGGCGAATTGAGCCGCCAACTGTTTGGCCTGATCGTAGGTGCCGGTGACTTTGATGACCTCCGTTCCGTAAACGGCGACCTCATGCATTTTCTCAGGAGGAACGAGGCTGGTGAGGAAGGTCCACAATTTGATGCCGGCTCGAGCACAAAACGAAGAGAATGCAATGGCGACGTTGCCGGTTGAGCAAACCACCGCTTGATGGATGTCATGTTCACGTAGAACGTTCGAACTGAGGGCCGCCTGGCGATCTTTAAACGATCGGGTGGGGCTTTGCCTTTCGTCCTTTATAAACAAACCGTCTAGCCCGAGCATCATGCGCAGCTGGTTGGGTTGATAGAGCGGGGTGCCTCCCTCGCCAATAGGGGTTACCAACGGTTCGTTTCGCAGTGGCAGCAGTTCTTTATAGCGCCATAAGTCGAAAGGGCGGTTAGAGAGTACGCGCGGCCAAACGGAAGCGATATTTGTGAGGTCGTATCTGGCTTCACGCCAGAGACTACCGCAAGCTGGGCAACGAACGTCCAATGGCTTAAAAGCTTGCTTATTGCCACAATCGAGACATTCAAGCCAGAATCTCGTCGTCACGGGGCGCCTCTGATCAAACTCGCAGGAGGTAATTTATGCCTTGAAGGAACTGATAATCCGTCTGAAATACTGCTCTTTATCCGTGCTTGCATCCTGCCATCGCTGACGGGCAAGCTCGGTTACTCGATCAAATTCATCTGTATGATCCGCCTCGGGGAGCAAGCCAATCACGGGTGCGGCATGATCTCCATTCATTTCATCCTGCACAGCATCAAGCAGCATGCTGTAGACTTGCGGTTCCAGGGATAAGGATAGGATAAAGCCGTCGAATTCTTCATCGCGGATTGAGGCTTCAGCGACCTGTGGATCGCTCACGACCTGGACTTGCAGGCCTCCAAGGTTTTCGAAGAAAGCGCGTAAAGAAGCGGTTTGGCTTTGCTCAACAACGACGAGCAAATGGCTGTTCTGGATGTCGGTTCCAAGGCTCGTGCTCAGTATCTCCGTGACCGAGTTTTCCCGGAGCGGGAATGAGAGCACATCCCGCACACCCAGGTTAGCCCCCCGATCGTGCTGTGAATCCAGCGCGGCTACGAAGATTTTCGTTGAATCCAAGGACGGTTCATTACGGACAACGGACAACATACGCCAGTCGCCCAATGAAGCTTTGAACATATCGAAGAGTAGGATGTCCGGTTTCAGGGCGCGGGCGACTTCAACCGCGTGATCAGGTCGCGATAGGTTGTGGAATCGGAAAGAATTATGCTCGAAGGCGTCACGGTAAAGCTTCAATATCTCAACATCGCTGTGGACGCCAAGGACCAGCGGCTGCTTGGAGAACTGCGGGCTTTCTGGCGGATTGTAGGGAAGAGTGAACGCGAATGTGCTTCCCTCTCCTGGCACGCTCTCCACCCAAATGATGCCACCATGCAGTTCAACGAGATGCCGGCAGATCGACAGCCCCAGGCCGGTCCCGCCGCTTTTGCGGGTGGGGGAAGCATCGACCTGTGAAAATGGCTCAAAAATCTTCTCCTGATCAGCAAGATGAATCCCCGGTCCTGTATCAAAGACGGCGATGACAATATCAGTCTGATTACCGCGTTTTATCGTGCGGGCTGATACGCCGATATGACCTTCCTCCGTGAACTTCGCAGCGTTGGAGACTAGGTTCAGGAGTACCTGCCGGATGCGGATGTTGTCAGCCTGGATCAAGGGGAGGTCTTCGGGTATGTCGAGGATCAGTTCGATCGGTTTCTCCTTCACCAGACCGACGGCGGTTGACATTACACCGTGGATGATATCCCCGAGATCTACCTCGCTGAAAGCAAGCTCCATTTTTCCGGCTTCGATACGCGAGAGATCCAGGATATCGTTTATCAAGCCGAGAAGGTGCTGACCGGCATTGTAGATGGCACTCAGATCTTCTTCCTGTTTTTCTGTAACAGGGCCGTCGATGCCTTTCAAAATGACCTTGGAAAAGCCGATAATCGAATTTAATGGTGTGCGCAGTTCGTGGCTCATGTTAGCCAGGAACTGGCTTTTCAGTCGGTCTGCTTCGCGCATTTCCTCGAGCGCTTGCTGTGCCAGCTGATATGAACGTGCATCCTGCAGCGCAAGTGCAAATTCGTGCGCGACGGCCTCAGCAAGTTCTTTCTCGTCCTCCGACCACGCCCGCGCTTCCTTACGCTCAAGCTCAATCGTTCCAATGATTTCGTCTTGAACGCGCAACGGCACCTCGATCATTTCGGTATCGGAGTCGCTGCTTTCTGGCGATAGGGAAGCTTCCAGACGCGTTACACCGGAATCATCCGCCTGGTAGCCGAGCACCTCACCCCAGGCCGGGACGATTTCGGGAACAGCCGCATATCCTCGACCGGCAGGTGGCCCCTCCGGCAGCTCGATGTCGAGCCGTTCTGGCTGCTGCTCGGGTTCATCGATCAGTTGAGACACGCCCCGATATCCGCTTGGGTTGCCGTCCTTGTCGGTCTTGTGCAGCGCTCGCACGAAGAGGGAAATGGTACGACCAGCCTTGTTCGTGGCTTTAAGGATCAGGCGCTCAATGGCCATCTCTTTATCGAGATAATTGCTGATTGCGCTGCTGGATTCTTCGTCGAAGCCGATTTCAGCAAATCGCTCTCCAAGGATCTGCTCCGGTGTCAGGCCCAGGACTTTTTCAACCTCCGGGCTGATCCAGGTGTAGCGCCCCTGCATGTCGAGTTCCCAGATCCATCCTTTTGGACGCCCGAGATCTGGTCGGCCAAGCACCTCAGAGGGCAGGGTGCCGGTTTTAGGAAGCGTCTCAGAAACGTCTGCAAACAGCTGCTCCAGACGTTCGCGAATTGCCTCAATCGAACTCATTCGTGAAGTTCCTCAGTTCTTTGGCTAAAGCCTGGTACTGCTGTGAAGCTCGACTATGCGGAGCATATTTGAGAATGGGTTGACCGAAAATCGGGCTTTCACGCAGCCGTGTGTCGATTTCGATTTCGGTCTCAAAGATCGCCTGGTTGAATGCGGTCCTGATCTGCTTTGCCAGGCTGCGATGTATGCGATTTCGTGTGTCCAGCATCGTGAGAAGTATGCGGTAGCGCAGCTTTGGATTGTTCCGCTGCCTGATAGCGAGGATGAGGTTGAGCATGTCACGCAAAGCATGTGCCGAGTAGTATTCCGGTTGGGCAGGAATAACGAGAAGGTTTGCAGCCGATAAAGCGTTTTGCGTGAGCGTCCCCAGAGTGGGAGGACAGTCGAGAATGATGATGTCGAAACCATCCAGCCTGGCCAGCGCATCCCTCAAGATGAGCTGGTAGCGTTCTCGAACCATCAGGTGATGTTCAGCCATTGTTAGCGTGTGGTTTGAAGGGATCAGCGAGAGCTGATCGACCTCTGTGGCGTAAATGGCATCCTTGACCTGGCAATCGCCCAGGAAGACATCTGCTACCGTTGGGCTCACCCCTGTTGGTTTATAACCCAGGGAGATGGTCAGGTTCGCATGTGGATCAAGGTCAATGGCTAAAACCTTCTTGCCCTCTTCGACGACCGCGGCACTCAGCGATAGCGCAGTCGTCGTCTTGGCAACCCCACCTTTAGCGTTGGCGATGGCGATGTTGAAGGTCATTGATCGTCTTCAGCGTCCCTCTCAGGCTCGGATTGTGGTCCTTTGATGTTGCGCTCTTCCTGCTTTGTCTCCTGGTCATCCTGTTCAGAACGGATGGGTTGCTCGAAGAGTTTGATGCGACTCTTGCTCGCGCCCAATGCAGAGCGCATCTCCTCCACGGCTGTCCGCAGCATCCCTTCGACGTCTTCGTGTTGGCGGATCTCGCTGCTAAGCTCCAACACGGTTTGCTCCCTGCGAGCTCGTTCCAATGTATCCTGAAACAAATGGGCGTTCTGAACGGCCACCGCTAGCTGATCCGACAAGATCTGCAGGACCGCGATATCGTCCTGATCGAACGCGGCGATGCTGTGGTCCTGGATGTCAAGTGCGCCAAGTACCCGCTGCCCGACCGTAAGCGGGATGGCCAATTCTGACTCTGTCTGTGGGAGGTGTGGATTGCGTTGAATGAGTGGATCATCGCGGATGTCCTGGGCTAGATACTGCTCTCCTGTCGCAGTGACGTGACCGATGATTGAATCAGAACCCACTTCTACACGCAAACCATCCTGGAGCAAGAGCTCACCGTTTTCGCCTGCGGCTTCCTGCAGGATCGCAGTGCGGCGGTCTTCGTCGAGGAGGTAGATGCCCACGTGATCATATCCGAAACGTTGAAGGATCAAGTTGGCCGTTCTTTCAACGAGCGTGTCAATATCCAACAGGCCGGAGGCATCTCGCGCCACCTCGGCAGCGGTTTCAAGCTGGGCAGCCCGCCTCTGTACTTCTTCCAGCAACCGAGCCTGTTCCAGGGCTACTGCGACTTCATCGGCGACAGCCTGTATGATCTCACGTTCGTCGTCGGTCCAATCACCCGGTTTCTCGCCCAGGACGCCAAGGTTGCC
>JASFUN010000192.1:0-4812 GCA_050050255.1 Anaerolineales bacterium
ACGGCCAAATCCTCACATACTCGCCGTTCTGGATCTGTGACACTGAGATCTTCGGATCAGCGCAGTCACCAAATTCATTGCAGGTCAATGTTCCGGTGATGCCCTGGTAGCCAGCTGTGGAGTACAGGCAGTCACGCATCGCCTGGCGTCCAACATGCAGCGTGCCATCTTCAGCTTCAACGGCAACTTGCTCGACGCAGTCAAAGATCATGTTCGCAGCGTCAAAAGCATGTGCGTGGAAAACGGAGATAGGATCCGTCCCGTACTTCTCGTTGTAAGCCGCGATGAAGTCTTCATACACGGAGCCGGAGAAGCTCAGGTCTGGTCCGGAGAAGTACATACCTTCACCGGCTTCGCCAACCGCTTCCAGAGCGGCGTCGGAGATCATGCCGTCTGCAGCGGCGAGGATCGTGTCCTCAAGTCCGGAGACCTCTTTGGCTTGCTTGGTCAAGAAGCCACCTTCAGCCGTGAAAACCGGGTAGTAAACGAATTCCGGTGGTCCGGCAGCGGCGACAGATGTCAGCACCGGGCGCATGTCTGTGTCACCCTTGTTGACAGCTGTGAACTCGACGATCGTGCCACCGAGTTCCTCAAACGAATCAGCAAAGACGCGCGCTAGGCCCTCAGTGTAGGGGTCGCCATCGTGGATGGCAGCGGCTGTCGTCACGCCAAGTTCGTCAAGAGCAAAGGTAGCCATGGCGCGACCCTGGACCTTGTCGTTGTGCGCTGTGCGCAGATATCCGGGGTTCCAGGCCTGATCGGGGTCGGTCAGTGAAGGCGCCGTATTGGAAGGCGAAACCATCACATAGCCAGCATCCGAAATAACCTGTGACATTGGTACGCCCGCACCGGAGCAGCTGGTGCCGACAACTGCGATGATCGAGGGGTCAGAGACAATCTTCTGACCTGCAGTCTGTCCGCCTTCGGCGCTGCAGCCATCGTCCTCGGCCTGCAGTTCGAGGGGGTGACCAAGTACTTCGCCACGGAAGTCCATCGCGATCTCAACACCGTACTGTGAGTCGGTGCCGAGGTCAGTGTTCGGGCCCGAGATCACGAGCGCCGAGGCGATGCGAACGGGGTCGCCGGGTGCGTAGTCTACGCAGCCGATATCGTCTTCACAGACGAACTCTGCTGCACCGCCGCCACACGCAGTCAGTACCAGTGCGGCGAGTACCAGTGCAGAGAGCACAATAAAAGTGCGTTTCATAGCTTCTTCCTCCTCAAGATTTTTTCGATTGTGTTTGGGCGAAGAAATTCTAATTGCGAGAAATCGCGTCTAGCGGGCATCCCTCCTTTCCGGTCGGGGCTCAAACCGAACGCTTGTCCCCTGGCGTAGCCCCTTGGCGAATATGAAAAATTCTATACTCATTAATGCAGCAATGTCAACCGCCTTAGCCTGATATACAGCTTTAATTAATAAGCTAGCATGGCATCGAGGCAAGTTGAGCAACTGCACTTCGCCCAAGCGAATGCGCTCACAGCGGTTGCGTTCTGCTCGGGTGAACTGATATTAATGCACAACATCGCGTAAGATGCAAATTGTAACCAGCTGGACTTGACGCAAGCTTAATGCAAGCCTACGATTTTGCAAATTAAGAAACTCGGGCGAGCACTAGGCGGTCAGGGGGCAAGAATGAAGAAGCCGGGCATAGGAGCTTGGGGGGAAGAACAGGCGGTTCGATATCTCGTCCAGAATGGTTATCGCGTTCTAGCGCGGAATTATCGGATCTGGGAAGGGGAGCTAGACATCATCGCTCAGAAAGGTGAGACCATCATTTTTGTTGAAGTCAAAACGCGCACGTCAAATAAGTTTGGGACACCAGAGGATAGCCTGCACATCCGCAAACAAAGAAGATTACTAAGGGCGGGGATTCAGTTTCTAGAGGAGCATGCCCTGCAAGATGAATATTTCCAGTTTGATTTGATCGCGATCGAATGCTCACCAAACAGGATAATTGAGCGCCTAACCCATTATGAGGACGTGATCGGAATGGATGACCTGGAATGAAACCCTCAAAACCTGTGATCATCCTCTTGGGTCCGACTGCGGTAGGTAAGACGGACCTCTCAATCGACCTGGCGGCAGCAATTGGCGCTGAGATCATATCGGTGGATTCTCGCCTGCTTTACAGGGGCATGGACATCGGCACGGCAAAACCTTCGGCCGAACTCAGGGAGCGGGTCAGGCATCACCTGATCGATGTCGCTGAGCCAGGGGAAGGGTGGTCGTTGAATAAGTATCTTGAAGCCGCCAGGGGTGCGATCGAGGTTCTGCATAAGGCCGGTAAGATACCACTGCTCGTCGGTGGCACCGGGCAGTATATCGCTGCATTGGTTGAAGGGTGGCAGCCTCCTCCCAAGGCTGACGACCGCGCCTTCAGGCAGAAACTGCGCAGCTTCGCAGCGGTGCAGGGGGCAGATGAACTGCATAAACGGCTTGAAGAGATCGATCCTGATTCGGCAGGACGCATCGACCCCCGCAACGTCCGCAGGGTGATTCGAGCGTTGGAGATTCATCACGTGACCGGTCAACTTCCCAGCACCCAACGCAAAAACTCGCCTCCGGATTACACGTTTCTGATGCTGGGTTTGAGCATGGACCGAGATAAGCTGTACAAGCGCATTGATAAGCGTATTGAAGAAATGCTTTCGTCCGGATGGGTTGAAGAGGTGGCTGAATTGCATGGGCGAGGCGTAGATCTTGCCTCGCCAGCTCTTTCCGCGATTGGTTACCGACATATTACTCAGTATCTCAACGGTGAGATCGATCTTGGAACTGCGCTGGAGGAGACGCGTCGATTGACACGTCAATTTGTCCGCAGGCAGGACACCTGGTTCAGGCGTTTCGAGGCAGATATCTATTGGTTTGATGCGGAGCAGCTGAACAAGCGCCAATTGATTGATTTTGTTCAGGGCTGGCTCGCCGGGGGCATACAGGACGAAGAGGGTCGCTCACACCCCAACGATGTATCTGTAAAGCAGGAAGATTAAGGCGGCAGCGATGGCGGTGATCGGGATCGTCAGCAACCAGGCGACGACCATATCTCGCAGAACGCTCCAGCGCACCATATTCACTCGCTGGGCAGCTCCGACCCCCATGATTGAGGAGCTCATCACTTGAGTGGTGCTTACCGGGCCTCCAAGCAGGGCTGCGCCGAGGATCACTGCGGCTCCTGCGATCTGTGATGTGAATCCGTGAATCGGTCGGATGCGGAATATCTTCCCGCCTAACGTTCGGATCAAGCGCCAACCCCCGAAAGCCGTACCCAGCGCGATCGCGCCAGCGCTCGCCGCGATGACCCAAATGGGAATCGTAAATTGCTGAGTCTTTCCGCTGAGGAACAAGGCCAGAGCGATCACCCCCATCGTCTTCTGCGCGTCGTTTGTGCCGTGGCTCAAGGCCAGGCCCACTAGGGTAAGGATCTGACCGTTTCGGAAGACTGTGTCGATGCGAGGTGTGGCGTTGCGGGCCAACCAGAGGGTGATGCGCATGATGAGAAACCCGACGAACAGCCCTGCTACCGGCGAGAGCAGCAGCGCAAAGATAATCTTGACAAGACCATCGATCTTGACGATCGCGAAACCACCGCTGGAGAGGATGGAGGCCCCGAGCAGCCCGCCCAGGAGTGCATGCGACGAAGAGGATGGTATTCCAAAATACCAGGTGATCAGGTTCCATATGACGGCGGAAAAAAGCGCGGCGATGATGACGTCAAGGTTCAAAGCGCTGCTATCCAGCAGCTCATCGCCGATGGTTGTGGCCACCGCGACGCCGAACACAAACGGCCCGGTAAATTCAGCGATGGCAGCGATTATCAGTGCAATACGCGGGTGCAGAGCTCTTGAAGATATGACGGTAGCGACGATGTTTGAGCTGTCGTGGAAGCCATTCAGGAAATCAAAGAAAAGCGCGGCTCCAAGCAAGATATAAAATGGTTCTGACATGGAATGAGCATACCAGAGCATTGACAAATTGGTCAACGCAATCTTGATCGATCACCGATTTTCAACCCCAGGTGATGGACGGCCATGATCGTAAGGCTAATCAGGCTGCCCGGGACTACAGACAACCAGGGCGCCTCGATGAGATAGGCGCGACCAGTGTTCATGATGACGCCCCATTCAGGAATAGAGGGATCGCCGGCTAAGCCCAGGAACGTCAGCGTCGTGATGCCCATGAACGCCCAGGCAAAGTGAGTGGTGATGAGCGAAACAAGGGGGCTTTCAGCGTTCAACAGAATGTGTTTCCATGCAATGCGGAGCCTGCTCGCGCCTAACGCCCTGGCCACATCTACGTAACCCTCATCTGCAATTTGGGCAAAAACGCTGCGGGATAAGCGCACGAATCCAGGGATACCACCCAGGCCGATTGCAAGGATCACGGTCGTGTAGCCTGGTCCAATCGAGGCCACAAAAAGCATCGCCAGCAGGAGTCCGGGGATGGCCAGGGCAGCGTTTGATAGCGTCACAATGAGGGTGTCTAGCCAATCCGGATAGAGCACGGCGATCAAACCGAGCGCGGTGCCAAAGATCATTGTGAGCGAGGTAGCCAGCAAAGCAGCTGCGATGCTTCGACGTGCGCCGAACAGGATGCGTGACCAGAGATCACGACCGAGCGAATCGGTCCCAAGCGGCCGATGTTCAGAAGGAGACAAGAAGGGTTCGTCCACCGGTTGGAATGGGCTGGTTGGTGCGACCAGTGGTCCTACGATGGCCAAGAGGATGACCAGCAGCGACCACATCACCGAGAGAGCTGCGCCGAGACGACCAGTCACGTTGATGACCTCAGGCGTGGATCCAGCAACATAGCCA
>JASFUN010000193.1:0-4808 GCA_050050255.1 Anaerolineales bacterium
ACTCCCTGCTCCACCGTGACGCCCCCTGCCAGCTGGGTCCCGGGCGCGATGTTGACATAGGCAGCCAGTTTACAGTCATGCGAAATAACAGCCGCAGTGTTGACGATCACACCAAAACCAACCTGGACCTCACTGCCGATATAAGCATGCGGGAAGACCTGGACTCCCCGCTGGAGTTCAGCGGAAGGTTCGATGAATGCGGTTGGATGTACCACTGAGGGGAACGCGAAACCAGCTTGCATCAAGCGCCTGAAGACCTCAATCCTCCGGCCAATATCCCCGATCCCCCCGACGGCGTTGACCGCTAATTGGATCCCTTTTTGGCGCATTTCTGGCAGGTCATGAGCGCTTCCGATCACCGCAACGCCCATGATCGCCTCACCGACGGGTAATCCATCGTCGACGATACCCACGATGTCGAAGCTGTCCAACACCTGTATCAGGTCGATAAGCGATTTACCATGTCCTCCTCCACCGTAGATGATGAGATCGCCACTGCTCAAGTCGACTTCGGCTGAGGCAGGTGCCGCGTCCCGGGTTGAAGCCAAAATTTCGAGAACAACCGCTTCCGTGACCAACTGGTCTGTAGGAAGATCGGCAAAATCCAAATCAGACTGGCGGGCCAGTTCGGCTGCTGGCTGGGTGATACGGAGGTCTGAGGGGAGGTCAGCAGGTCCGCCCACCACATCTTGATCTTCAGGAGGCTCCCAACCTTCACTTTGCGCCAGCCAGCACAGTCGCTGACCGCTAAGAACGCGTGCTCCCACCTCCCAGCGCAATCCCGCTACATATCCTGGAGCAGGTGCAAGCACATCATTGGTAGCCTTCGTCGTCTCCACTGAACAGAGAAGGTCTCCTTCAGAGACATGCTGTCCATCGGCGATGGGCAGCGCGCTGATTTGAGCTTCCGGCTCATTTGGGTTGATCAAGGGGATCGTAACTTCTAAGGCTTCATCCATACTTTCATCTCATCAGCCGGATAAACGCTGTAATTGACCCACATCGGAACGCCGCTTGTTTTGCACCGGCGAGGCGAGTGTACCCAAGGTCAAACTGCTTGTCCACAGCGCACACTCAACTTCGCTCGCAAAGCTCATGGGCTGCGGCGATCACATCTTCAACGCCCGGGAGCATCTTTTCCTCAAGCTGGCCTGCAGCCGGGACGGGCATATCCAAAGCTGCCACCCTCCCGCAGGTTACCTTGTGGCTGCGGAGCGAGGCGATCACCTCCGCCCCGAAACCAAGCGTCCGGGTGCCTTCTTCGAGCACCAGCAGCCTGCCGGTTGCACGCGCAAATGGCCGGACCACTTCGATCTCAAACGGGCTGATCTGAGTGGGCACGATCAGTTCGGCAAAAAGCTCAGATTCGTACGCCAGGCGCAGCATCGCCTGACAGGCAACCTCCGCCATGTACCCGTATGCCAGCAGGGTTACTGTCGGTTCCGGCGCGCCGCGGATAACTACCCGGTGGACCGGGTAATGTTCACCCACTGTTACAACCTGGAATTCAGACTGCGGGTTTGAATTTGCCAATTGGCGCGCGTAAAGCACCTTGTTTTCAATCAAGAGGATGGGGTCAGGATCGTCGAGCACAGCCGTTTCAAGGATCTCACCCGCATCCTGGAACGAGTTGATCGCCAGCGTTCGAAGCCCGGGGATTCCGAGGAAATGCTTCTCCAACGTCTGGCTGTGGGTCGGCCCGTAGCCGCGCCTGCCCCCCATCGGCGTACGGATCACGATCGGCACGTGCACCTGGCCACCCGAAATCCAGCTGAATTTGGAAGCGTGATTGAGTATCTGGTCTGCAGCCAACATGAGGAAATCACCGAACATGATCTCGACAACAGGCAGGTAACCGCGCATAGCCATCCCGATGCCAACTCCTACGATCCCGGCTTCGGAGACCGGTGTGGTGATGACCCGCCCAGGGAATTCAGACGATAGGCCGCGGGTGACTTTAAACGCTCCACCATAAGGATCCAGTAGGTCCTCCCCCAGCAGGTAGACCCGATCCGATCTCTCCAGGCAACGCCGCAGACCGGCGTTTAGGGACCCCAGCACGCTGCTCATGCCGTCGAACCCTCTGCAGGTCTATCTTCGTGCAGCGAGGAACTGTCAGGTGCGCTTCTGGCAGCTTCAAAAGCCGCTCCCACCTCGGCCTCCACGCTTTCTTCAAGCTCTTCAATGGACCGTTTGTCGAGGGTCACCGCCTGGATCGACAGGGGATCTGCCTTCCGGTAGGCTTTGATCTCCTCGGGGTCGCGGCTGTCATCACCCTTCGAATGGGGTGAAAAACGATAGGTGTGCAGGATCAGCGCAGCCGGCTGCCCTGCACGTACATCCGCCACCACGTTTCCAGCCGTGCTGTGAATCTGCCGTACATCCGTGGTGTCTAATGTGTGTGTTGCAAGGCCAAAGGCCTCAAAGCGCCGCTCAATGGACCCCGCTAAATTGAGTTGGATCGGCGTGCTTTGAGCGTAGCGGTTATTTTCCAGGACAAACAGAACGGGGAGTGACCACAGAGCAGCCATGTTGAGGCTTTCGTAGACGACGCCCTCGCCCAGCGTACCATCACCCATGAAGGTGATAACGATGCCTCCGTCTCGGCTTTCGCGGGCGGCTAACGCCATCCCGACCGCAATAGGGATCGTCCCCCCCAACACACCATTAGCGAAGAAATTCCGCCAGTGCAGGTGCTGACTGCCGCCGCGACCGCCGCACACTCCTGTCTCTTTGCCCATCAGTTCCGCGGCGAGCGCGGTCATGTCGCCTCCGTAGGCGAGGAAATGCCCATGACAGCGATGGTTGCTGACGACGACGTCCTGCGCCTGCAGGTGTCGCAGCACCCCTACCGCGTTCGCCTCCTGCCCGATGTACGTATGCGTGGTGCCGTGGAAGAGCCCGCTGGGGAATAGTTCCAGGACTCGTTGCTCGAATCGCCGGATACGGAGCATCTGCAGGTATGCATCCATATCATCGAAGGTCATGTGTATCTTATCGTTCATCCGTGCTCACAGTGGTAGTTGGGTGTGCGTCCTGGCACCTTGCAATCATACCATCAGATGAAAAGGAGCCGCCCGGTAAGGGCGGCCCGTAATAGACCAACGATTTACTCCGCAGTCGGATTACATATTCTTTTCTGCGAAGTCCTGGCGGACGATCCTCCACGCTTCATGCGTTCCTGCCGGCGCTTTGGCGACTGCGAAATAGCGTTTACGGCCATCGTCGGAGACTTTCACCTCAATGCGCCAGTCCCCACTCTTAAACTTCGTCTTTGACTTAACATCGTAAAATTCGAGTGTCTCTTTCATAATTTCCTCCTCGGGTAACGTTTATTTGAAGCTTCTCAAGTGTCCATCCTACCACGTTCACAAACTTGCGCAACCTTGCAGGCGCCAATTAGCTGGACAAAATCTGGACAACTTTTTAGCCCGAATCCTCTGAACTTCCCATGAATTCTTCGGCGGTGGCGTGGCCTTGTTGGCTTATACCTTCCCTTTTGATCGTCTTCCACAGCGTGATGAACAAGATCTTGAGATCCAACCATACGGTCCGGTTTTCAACATACCACACGTCGAAACGGAATTTATCCTCCCAGGTCAACGCATTGCGGCCGTTGATTTGCGCCCAACCCGTGATGCCCGGCAGCACTTCATGCCTCCTTGCCTGCTGGGGAGTATAGCGTTCGATATACTGCATGAGCAGCGGCCGGGGGCCGACCAGACTCATCTCGCCACGCAGCACGTTCCACAGCTCCGGTAGTTCATCCAGGCTCAGTGAACGCAGGAAGCGTCCAATACCCGTCAACCGTTCCGAATCGGGCAGCAAACGGCCTTGCTCGTCCCTCGTCTCACGCATAGTCCGGAACTTGTACAACTCGAAAGGTTGCCCACGCAGGCCTGGCCGGGTCTGCCTGAACAGCACTGGCCGCCCCATGGACAGGAAAACAGCCAGCGCGATCAGCAGCATGAACGGGAGCAGAATCACGCCACCCACGATGGTGAGCATAAGATCGAGTATGCGCTTTGCCGGCGGCACACCATCAGGCAGCAGTCGGACTGTCACGTTGTCCCCCGCATATCACCGCTGCCATCGCTGCGTTCATTTTTATCTAGCGCCGCCTGCATGAGTTCCATCATCCGCTCCGCCAGCGCTTCGCGGTCAAAGTTTTCCTCAACAAAATCGCGTCCGCGCTGGCCCATCCGGGTGAGTTCCTCCTGCTTGTCCCGCCAGCGCTTCACCGCCTGTACAAGTGCATGCGGGTCTCCAGGCTGCACGAACACACCTGCACCGGCTTTCTCTACGACTTCACGGATCACGCCATCGATCATGCAGAACACGGGTAACCCGGCGGCCATGTAATCGAACACCTTGTTCGGGTAAGTCAGGCCATACGCCGGGATATCCTTCAGGACAGCCAGCCCGGCGTCGCCTTCCACAAGGTAGCCGGCCATCTCGTTCTTAGGCACCGGTGGATGAAAGTAGACGTTTTTCAGACCCATCCTGGCTGCATCGGCCTGTAGGTTGGCCTTATCCTTTCCCGCTCCGATTAACACGAACGCCACCTGGTCACTCTCCGAGAACTGCGCGGCCGCCTGAAGCACGACTTCCAGATCATTCGACATACCATGTGCCCCGGCGTAGAGGACGACAAACGCGTCATCCCCCAATCCAAGCCGGGTTCTCAAGCCAGCATGCACGGCCTCGTCGGTGATCATTATCGGATCAACCCCGTTGGGGACAGTGAAGACCTTCTGCGCTCCCCGCTGGCGCACGTGATCCAGGAAACCAGGCGAGTTGACGACCAC
>JASFUN010000194.1:0-4799 GCA_050050255.1 Anaerolineales bacterium
CAGCGGGTTGCCGAGGATGAAGAACGCCAGCATGCCGCTCAGCGCGATCAGCGGCAAAATAGCGGATAACCACACCGGCAACCGCCGACCTCTTTTTAGCGGTCGCTCTTGCTGGACCTCGCTCATGGCACCACCTCGAAGAAGCCCATCCATCCCAGTTCAGCGAATTCGGATTGGTGGGCGTGAAACATGTATTTGCCAGGCTCGAAACCTTCATAGGAGAACTCGAGGATGCCGCGTTGAGCCTGGCACTGCATAACCGTATCGACGGTCTTGAGCGTAGGTTCGAGCGTCGTACCGTGATCGTAGTAGTCAAAAAAGTTTGCGTGAAGGTGGATTGAGTTGATCGGGTCGAACTCTGTGATGTTGACAAGGTATATTCGCTGGGGCTGATCGCGTTTGATCTGGATCGGCTCGTCCATGTAGGTGAAGGCAATTGAATTAACCGCGTAGACCTCGTTTTCTGCGTCGAAATCCGTGTCGAACGCGTTCATGACCATCACCATCTCATTCCAGTCTTTGTTTTGCTCGTATTCGTGGTTACGAGTTTTTGCGATCTCTCTCTCGCGACCAGAGTACTTATCTGGATCCGGATCGACGATGAAGGCTCCGTAGAGACCCTTGTGAATGTGACGCGCGAGTGGGAGCGCGTGGCAGTGATAAAGATGACAGCCGAAAGGGGCGGCGTCGAATTCATAAACCGTGTTCTGTCCGGGCGCGATGTTTCCGGCCCCGACGCCGGGGACACCGTCCATGCTGGCAGCGTGGATACCATGAAAATGAATCGTGTGCGGATGGCTCCCGGCGTTCACGAATGTGATGCGTATTCGATCCCCTTCCACGGCCCTCAAGCTCGGTCCCGGGGCACGGCCGTTGTACACCCAGGCCGGGAAGTGAATCCCTGGCGCAACCTCGATCTCCTTATCAACGGCGACGATTTTATACTCCCGCAAGCGCTGGCCGTCGGGGAGCGTGCTCACCTCTCCATAGTCCCAGTCATAAAGCATTTCGTGAGGGTTAAAGCCGTTGGCTGCGTGGTCGACCTGACCGACCGTTCCCATGGCACCGTGGCTGTCATGACCGCCCCCATGAGGCGGCGGCCCCGCCTCTCCGGTCGAGGAAACGAGCGTTTCGCGGCTCACCACGGCTGCGACTGCTGGAGCGGCAAGACCGCCGGTGAGCAAACTGGCCTTAAGGAACTCGCGGCGCTGCATGGGCGCTGCGCGATGCTTGTGATCTTTCATTGCCACCTCCGAAAGTGCATTCTTGTATTTAGGTTAACGAAAGCAAAATTTATACTCGACTAAATTTGTCGGAATTCTAACGGATGTCGCCAGCCACGTCAACATTGGCAGGCGAAGTTTCTTAACCGTAGCTAATCCACGATTCCCTAAACGTTAATCTAGAAGACCTAAACTCGATTTATTCTTGATAGCTCGGTCTTCATAGATAAACGGTTGTTTTTCAAAAGGGAGTTTGGATTTCGGTGCCAGACAAGCAAACGACACAGCGCGAGGATAGCCCGACGCGTATCGGCACGGACTCCGTCTTCTACAATCGGGTTGTGCCGATCCTGCTTGTCGGCATGGGCGTCCTTATGAGCGTACTTATCGTCCTTGCGCTCGCTGTTCTTCTGGGATTCATCCCCTATAACTAGGCTGGTTTCGGAGATTATTAAGGAGGGTATTATGAACATCAACAACTTTCTTCCATTCATTTCAACTGCGGTAATGGTCGTCTTTACAGCGTCCGTGCTGCAGCGCTATGTTGTGCGCCGCAAAGCGCATTTCTTGTTCTGGGGTATTGGTCTGGCGATGTTCACCGCCGGAAGTTTCGCAGAAGCCTATTTTGCGGTCTTTGGTTGGAGCGCATTGGTATTCTTCCTGTGGTACTTTTTCGGCGCGGCATTGAACGCTGGATGGATCGGTCATGGAACGCTGATGCTGCTCGTTCGCAAGCGTTGGCGCTACGTGGTGACCGGACTGTTGATTACCGGCAGCATCGTTGCAGCGGTGTTCATGTTTCAGGCTATGGCTCGCCTGGATGCCAGTCAATTCAGCAGAGGGGTGGCGATCAGCGACCAATACAGGGAAATCATGCCTCCGATTGATCAAGGCGGCACGGTCCGTTTGACGACCCCCTTCTTCAACATCTACGGTTTGATCACATTGGTCGGTGGTGCGCTCTGGTCGGCCTGGCTCTTCCTGCGCAAGCGCGTGCTCCCCAACCGAGTTTTGGGGAACGTGCTTATCGCCGCTGGAGCGCTGTCGATCGGTGCGGCTAGCACGCTCACGCGCATGGGCTACGGGCAATTTCTCTACCTGGGCGAACTCTTCGCGGCCGTGTTGATGTATGTCGGGTTCGTCATGGCCGGGAAACCCGCGGTGGTCGAGGAGCGCGAACCGGCGCTGGCTGCTTCCGCCGATTGAACATCCCCATTCAAGCGACATGAAAAGAGGCGGTCGGCTGACCGCCTCTTGTTGTTTCCAGGATACAGCCGGGACTACTTATCTGGCTTGCCCCTGTCAGGTTTTGCGGCGTCACGGAAATGCGCGCGTGTGCAGGACCAATCACCGGAGCAGGTGCCCTCAAACACGCTCATAACTTCCCCTTGGCTGACGCCGTACTTTGAAGCGATCTGCTGTGCTGTGCGGTTGCTTTTATCAGGAGCAGTTCCCTGAGATTGAGTCTGTGTTTGCTCGCGCAAGGCTTTACGCACACAGCCCCAATTCCCATCACAATCAGCGTTGAACAGCGCCAGCACCTCGCCTACTTCGACCTGAAACTGTTGGGCGATCTTTTGAGCCGTATCATCGGCCCGCTGCTGCTCCCTTTCGGCGCGGTTCTCATCACGCTCAAGGGCGCGGTATTCCTTGACGCCCATAGCGAGGATGTCCTCAGCGCTGTAATCGTCGTTGGCCAGGCGATAAGCCTGGTTCACGTCGCCCCAGCTGCCGGCCGCATCGAAGGCCGTGGCGATTTCGTCCCATTCGACCCCCATGCGTTCGGCGAACTTGGCGCTGTGGCGCAGGTCAGCGAGCGAGTGGCCCTCTTCAAGGTACTCATCCAGGACGGCCGGCTCTTCTCCCAATTCCTGAGCCAACTTGTAGAATTGGCCCAACTCCCCGAAGCTGACGCCAGCACTGATGCGTTCAAGCGCATCGTCGAAATCGGCATCAAAGCGTGTCGCTGCGCGGACTGCGCCGCGCACATCATTCATGCTGTACTCTTCACTCGCCACGAGTGCCACGAGCTCTACAAGCGAGTGTTGCTCGAGAAGGTCGCCGTAGCGGTTGAGCTGTGCAAGCAGGCCCCACCCGCCGGTGTTCAGCTGCCAGTCGAGGATTTGTTCCCAGGTTAGCTCCTCCATCGTCTGGCTCAATTGATAGGCGTGCCACATGCGGCCGAAACCAAGTTGGTAGCCGGTCAATGCGCCTTCGAAGATATCGAAGATATCCTTGCATGTGTAGACTTGTTCAGCCTGATCTGGGAAGAGACTGCTGACCGCCTCGGCGATCTTCTGAGCGGTAGGATGGCAGTCTCCTTCGGGGTCTTCTTCAGGATCGTCGACAACGACGGTCAGCGTGTCGACCTCGACAAATCCACAGGTGTCAGTCACGCGCACCTTTGCCTCGTACTCGCCTCCGGCGGTGTAGGTGAAATTCGCTTCGGGGCCGTCAAAGCCCTCTTCCCATGCACCGTCACCGTCCAGATCCCACTCGAAAGCATACGGCGTGGAGCCGCCAAACACACTTGCCGTGAACGAAGCGCTCGCCTCGCCCTCTTCCAGCGTGAGCAGCGGAGGGAACGGCGTGGAACCGAGCGACACCTCTGGTCCGCTCAACAACGCCGTCCCGGAGGCGCTTCCAACAGCACCTAGTGCATCCTCAACGCTCACCGACCAGGGGTACTCTCCCTGGAAGGAATATGTGTGCTCCAGGACCAATTCGCCAACTTCAACGGACTGCTCGTCATAGCTGCCATCGCCGTAGTCGACCAGCACGCTGTACGGCGCGCTGCCGCCCTCGATGGCGATGCTGAACTGCGCCCCGTCGCAGCTGAAATTGGTTTCTACATTAACTACAAGGCCATCCTGTGCCGAAGCGAACGCAGGCACAAGCGCCAGCAGGGACCCGAATAGAAGTGCAACCAGGAATTTCTTTTTCACGGCTTCGCCCTCTTTCCAGAAAACAAAACATCAGACAAGCGCGTATGACGCGCTGCATGGGGGATAACGGGATAAGCCGGGCTCCGTTACGGCACTAAGGGAGGACTTTGGTGCTAGCGGGCATTAAAAACTGCAGCAGGGGCACGAGCCGCCGTGCCCCTGCTGGACAGGTTTCAAAGATCAAAAACGTGTTAGAGGTTAGTCGTTGGCCTTTCAGCAAGGGTCACATCCAGCTGGATGGTTTCTCCGCTGCGCAGGATTTGTAGGGTCACGTCCTGCCCGACGACTGTATTTTCGACGAGGTACGAAAGCAGGTCATCAAACTCGCGGATATCCTGGTTGTCGATACCGGTGATGACATCACCCCCCACAAGAGTCGTCAGGCCGTTGATTTGGATTTCGGTTTCGCTTCCCTGCAGTCCGGCTTTGTCTGCCGGGCCCCCATCCGTCACGGTAATCACGAGGATGCCCGGCTGGTTAGGCTCAAGGTCCATCGCCTCACGAATGTCCGGGGTGAGTGTCCTGCCGGATATGCCCAACCATGGGTGCGGGTACTGGCCGTCTTTGATCAGCGCCGGGACGATCTTGGCGATGATGTCTGCTGGCACGGCGTAGCCAACGCCGGAGAACT
>JASFUN010000195.1:0-4788 GCA_050050255.1 Anaerolineales bacterium
CATGCACATCAGAATCCATTCTAGGCTAGATTTCTGATCCGTACAATCCCTCCGCTTCAGAAACAGCCGCTCAGCAGGCCCGTCGATCGTGATATCGCCGGGACGCGTGCGTCAATGCACCTGGCTCGCTTGATCCTTGATCGCACCACGCTTTTCAAGGGGAGTCTTCATGCCGGGATCGATTTGATCCGGGACATCCGTTTTAGATATGCGAACAGCGCACACTTTGTAATCGGGAATCTTCGCGCGCTCATCCGTGCGATCATTTGTCAGGATGTTCGCAGCCGCTTCCACAAAATGGAAGGGGATGAAAACGACGCCTCGCGGCGAGCGCCCGGTGACCATCACCCTGAGCTTGATCGCGCCGCGTCGCGAAGCGACTTCCACCCAATCGCCGGTTGTGAGGTCTTTATCCAACGCATCGGCGGGATGAACCTCGACCGTCGCTTCCGGCCATACCTCGTCCAATTTCGAACGCCGGGTCAGCGTGCCACCGTGCCAATGGTAGAGAACCCTTCCCGTCGACAACAGGTAGGGGTATTCCTCGTCAGGTAGCTCTGAATCGGTGCCGTACTCAAGGGCCCAGAACTTGCCCCTGCCGCGCGGGAATGATTCCTCGAACAAGTAAGGGGTCCCGGGGTGATCTTCAGAAGGACAGGGCCAATGTACGCCGCCCTCCTGCTCGAGACGCTCGTAGGTAATGCCCCAGAATTCCGGGGTGAGGGCACGCATCTCTTCCCATACCTCCGAAGGATGCGAATAATCCCAACCAGCGCTCTCCTGAATGTTCAATCGTTCTTCCACTCGCTTGGCGAGATCGGAAAGGATCACCCAATCCGGCCGGCTATCCCCAACGCGCGGGACTGCCTGACGCACGCGCTGAACTCGCCGATCCGAATTTGTAAACGTGCCATCTTTCTCTGCGAAAGAGCTTGATGGCAGGATGACATCAGCCATCTGCCCGGTCGAGTTGATGAAAATATCCTGACAGACGATCAGGTCAAGCTCTTCTAGCGCATGAGCGGCATGGTTCAGATTCGGTTCACTCGTTAGTGGGTCCTCCCCCATGATGTAAAACGCCTTGATCGCCCCGGTCAATGCGCCGTCTACCAACTCGGTTACGGTCAGGCCGGGCTCCGGGTTGAGCATCTCCCGATTCCAGTGCGTGGAGAAACGCTCTCGCACTTCATCATCATCAACACGCTGGTAGGCAGTATATACGTTCGGCAGACCACCGCTGTCCGAGCAACCTTGAACGTTGTTCTGGCCGCGCAGCGGGTTGAGACCTGTGCCGGGCTTGCCGACATGACCGCAAAGCAGCGCCAGGTTGGTAACCCCCAGAGTGTTGTCGGTCCCATGCGTGCTCTGGCTGATGCCCATGCCCCAGTAGACGGAAGCCGCCTGAGCTTGAGCGTACATTCGGGCGGCAGCACGGATGTCTTCTGCTGGCACGCCGGTGACTTCCTGCGCCCATTCAGGCGTAAACTCCTCCAGGGATTCGATGTAATCGCTGAATCCCTCTGTCCGGCTGCGGATAAACTGCTCATCATAGAGTTTCTCTTCGACGACGACATGCGCCATAGCCTGCCACAAGGCGACGTCCGTACCCGGTCGCTGCCGCAGCCACAGCGTGGCGAAATCCGTCATCTCGATCTGCCTGGGGTCGATCACGATAAGCTTGGCACCATTCTCACGCACCGCGCGCTTGAGGAAGTTGCTGATGACCGGGTGGGTTTCGGTGGTGTTGGAGCCGGTGACGATAAATGTGTCCAGGTGCTCCATCTCGGCGATGGAGTTGCTCATGGCGCTTGAACCAATCGCCAGCTGCAGACCGGTCACGCTGCCGGCGTGACACAGGCGCGCGCAGTGATCTACGTTGTTCGTGCCCAACACCGCCCGGATGAATTTCTGAAATATGAAGTTTTCTTCGTTTGTGGCTTTGGCGCAGGCGAAACCAGCGATACTGTCACCGCCGGATACCTGCACGATGGAGCTGAGCCGATCAGCGACAAAATCAAGCGCTTCATCCCAGCTCGCCTCGCGCCATACGGGCTGAGCAGCTCTAGGTTCGTCCGTGTTGACCCGGATGAGGGGCCTGCGCACACGATCCGGGTGGTTGACAAAGTCTGTTCCGAAGCGGCCTTTGACACACAACATACCGTAGTTTGGCGCCGCTTCAAACGGAGCGGACACCCGGTAAATCTGATCGTCTTTCACATGCAGATTCACCTGGCATCCGACGCCGCAATAGGGGCAAGTGCTGCGGATTACTCGGTCTGCCTGGAGCATGATCACCTTTCCCTGGTTGCAAGCCTGTTAAAGAGTATAGCCGCGCCGACCCTATTTTGACAATAAATATCCGATTACTGGCGCTGCGACGTTGCCCATACAATCTCGTAGGGGCGGCCTGCCGGCCGCCCCTACGTTTTGAAAACACGTCAAGGTCAAGTAGACGCTAGGAGGTCTCCTCGACCGCTTCCGCAGCCGCAGCGTTCAGCTCTTCCAGAAGCGATGGGATCTGATCCGTATCGCTCTGCAGGATTGCTGCGAACGTATCCTGAACCTCACGGCGCACTGTGCCCCATGAAGCCCAGCCGGGTTCCGAGACACCCAGCGGGACGAGCGCGATCCCGTCTGCCCAGAGTGGGTTTTCGGCGATGTAATCGTCGAGGTATTCAACCGTGCCCTGGCGGATGGGGTGATATGCACTCGCTTCGATCCAGCGGGCGTTGATCTCCGGGGTGGTGAACCACTTGAGGAACAACCATGAAGCAAGCTGTTTCTCGGGGTTGGTCTTCACGATCGCGGAGTTCTGAGCGTAGGAGTTGACAGCCGCGTCGTCGCCCGGGCCTGGGAACGGGATGAAGCCCCAGACGTCGTCCGACATTGCGCCTTCCTCCTCGAACGCGCTTACCTGGTACGGTAAACCAGCGGTTGAGCTGGCGGTGAAGAGCGCCTTTCGGCTGGCGAATTCCGGATTCGGGTAGCTCTCGGTGCTGAAGGCGCAGCCCTCATCCCAGAGGCCTTTCAGGAAGTTGGCGACGTCCTGGACGACCGGCTTGGTGAAGTCATAGCCGTCACCGGCTTCGTTCGTGAAATCGCCGCCAAAAGCGAACGTCCAGGCGGCGATATCTGAAGCGCCGGTATAGAGCACGTAGCCGCCGGTGCCGTCATTATCCGGGCTATCGTCATTGGCGTTGAACTCCGTCGCCGCGCACGCCTGTTCACGGAATTCGTCCGGGGTGCTTGGCGGTGAGTCAAAACCGAGTTCTTGTGCCCATGTGTAGTTGTAGAACAGCACGTTCGCCGATTGGCCGTGCGGGTAACCCACACGCGCGCCTTGAGAGTTGATGCCGCTCTGCCAGACGCCGTCATAGAAGTCAGCGATCTCAGCGTCGGTCAAGCCCCAATCGGGGTCATTGACGTACTCGTTCATATCGACAAGTGAGCCAACCGAGTACCAGTTATCGAGCGCGTTGGTGTAGCCCACGACAATATCGGGTACATCACCGGATTGAATGGCGGCGTTCATAGCGTCTTCCAGGTCATTGTAGCGGCCCTGGTCAAGCGCTTCCACGGTGATGCCCCACTCGTTGATCTGGTTGAACTCATCAACGATGGCGGTTAGACCTTCACTGACGGAGCCCGTACCCCAGACGTGCCAGAAAACCACAGTCTGGCCACTGGGATCTACCGCCGGCTCCATCGGCTCCTCTTCCTCCATGGGTTCTGCTTCTGTGGGCTCCTCCATCGGTTCCTCGGCTGCAGGCGCCTCGGTTGGCGTCTCTGCTTCAGGAGCGGCACAGGCTGTCAGGACCATCGGGAGCAAGAGCGCCAGAATGAGCAGCCATGCGAACTTCTTCTTCATCTTTGTACTTCCTCCTCAAGATAGGATTGATTTATGTTCCTGGTTTGAATGTGCAAGCTAGCGAATTTTCTCCCAACCACCTCCCTTACGATGCAGATATCAGCCTTTTAATCCGCTGCGTGCTATCGACTCAGTAAACTGCTTCTGAGTGAAGAAGTAAATCAGCAGGATCGGGATGATCGTAATAACCGCGCCTGCCATCATCAGATTCAGCATCTGGCCGGCCTCGTCGACAAAATTCAAGAGGCCCACTGCGATGGGACGCCAATCCGGCGAATTGGTCACCAGCAACGGCCAGGCCAGCGCGTTCCATGACCCCATAAAGGATAGTACCAGGATGACCATCAGCGGGGCTTTCGCAAGTGGGATGACGACGGTGAAAAGGAAACGAAAGTGCCCGGCGCCATCCATCTGAGCGGCGTCAAATAACTCGTCCGGGATCTGGGCGAAAAACTGCCGCAGTAGGAAAATCGAGAAGATGCTGCCCATGAAAGGCACGGTCAGGGCCGGCCAATTGTTGATCCACTTCAATGGTCCAATACGACCCAGCCAGGTCACGGTAAGGAAATTGGGGATGATCAACACCATCGCCGGGATCATTATAGTGCTCAACATCGCCCCGAATATAAGGTCACGACCTGGAAACTCGATGCGCGCAAACGCGTAGGCTGCAAGAACGCTGAAGGTCATTTGGCCGATGAGCGTGATCGCCGTGATCTGTACGCTGTTGATGAAATAATCTGCGAACTGGGCTTCCTTCCACGCCGCAACGTAGTTCTCGAGGTGAATTTCGCTCGGGAAAAACCTGACCCCCTGGGCTTCGCCCAGCGACATCAGCGATGTAGAAATCATCCAGATGAACGGGGTGACCGCGATGAGCGCACCGAGGATCAGGATCAGGTAGCTGCTCCCGTCCCGCA
>JASFUN010000196.1:0-4782 GCA_050050255.1 Anaerolineales bacterium
TCGCCAGGGATCCGGCGTTGATGAAGAGCAAATTCAAACGTCCGGTGGACTTTGTGGTTTCCGCGTTGCGGATCACCGGGGCTGAAACAGATGGCGGTCCTGTCCTTCACCGCTTCTTAAACCGCATGGGACAATCGTTATTCGCCTGGCCTACCCCGGATGGTCCTCCCGACGATCAGGTTTATTGGAGTTCGAATCTGGCCCCGCGCTGGGACTTCAGTTTTCGTTTGATGGCTGGGCTCATAGATGGAAGCAGCCCTTCTGACCATCTGAATGTGTGGACTGAAGCCAGGAAATCTACAGCTGACCTAATAAGATCGGCCAGTGAAAATCTGCTTGGGTACTCCCTTCCGGAAATTCTCATTGCGGATCTATTACACAATATCGATCATGTTGACGGTCTGGATGTGGAAGAAGAAATGCGCGCCGTTTTTGCAGGGTTGTTAGCGTCGCCCGGATTTCAGTACAGATAGAGCCGAGGAGTGATGGTATGCGGGTAGCTAATGAGATAAATTCGCTGGATTTTAATCTGATCCTGGAGAAGCCCTGGCCGGTGAGCTTGTCACGGATTTCTTTTGCGCCTCCCCATGTCGGACCCACCGGGGATGTGCTCCTGATTGTGTTCCTGCGCGGAGCTGCTGATGGTTTGAACATAGTCATCCCGCATGGGGACGAGAGCTACTACGACGCACGTCCGACAATAGCAATCCCGCGACCGGATGATCGCAGCGTCGATCCCTCCAGTCGTGTGATTAATCTGGATGGCTTCTTCGGATTACACCCCAGCTTTAAACCTTTAATGGAGGCGTGGGATGCCGGCCACCTTGCTATCGTGCATGCTTGTGGGTCCCCGGAGGATTCGCACTCCCATTTCCGGGCGATGGAATATATGGAAAGGGGCGTCGTCACCGATGTTGGGCCGGCGTCGGGATGGTTGAACCGTCACCTGGCCTTGCTGGACACTCAAAACCCGTCACCATTGCGGGGCTTGGGGTGGGGCGAGGCGGTGCCGCGCAGCTTGCAGGGATCGGTGCCGGTCACGGCGCTTGCTTCGATAAGCGAGGCGCACCTGGGCGGGAGAATGGAAGCAGTTAACCTTTTCAGAAAAAGTCTCGAACTGCTCTACCGCTCCAATACAGATATGTCTGAACTCGGGGAGGAAACACTCCAGGTCCTCTCAGCGCTGCAAGCGATCGATCCGAATAAATACAAACCGGAAGGGAAGCGAAGCTATCCGGAGACCGAGTTCGCACAATGGCTCAAACAGATCGCCATGTTGATCAAGGCTGACATCGGCTTGGAAGTTGCGGCGATCGACCTGGGTGGATGGGACACGCACTTTGCGCAAGGGGCTGCTGAAGGGCACATGGCAGCGCTGCTGGCCGACCTTGGCGGTGGGCTGGCCGCTTTCTACGCGGATCTCGAAAAGACGATCGATAAGGTAACAGCTGTTGTGATGACGGAGTTCGGCCGCAGAGTGGTAGAGAACGCGAGCCTGGGCACCGATCACGGCCATGGTGGTGTGATGGTGCTGCTTGGCGGCGGTGTTGCAGGCGGGCTGGTTCACACGCAATGGCCAGGATTGGAGCGCGGGCAATTGTTCGGACCCGGGGACCTGCAGGTCACGACCGATTATCGGGACGTTTTATCCGAGATTCTCCGCCTGCGTGTAGGCAATCTGGATACAGACAAAGTCTTCCCTGGCTTTAAGCCCGCATCTGGCGGGTTTGTCATCCCGCGGGGCGATAACACATAAGCAGGGTGGCAAGCAAAAAAGAACGCCCGCTCGAAGAGACGGGCGTTCCAGGGAATCGGTCGTCCCGAGCTGATGGATTTTAGCTTGAGACCAGATAGACGATTGGCTCTCCCTGCGGAAGCTCACCGTTCCCGCCGAGCGTCAGCATGCCGTTGATAAGCAAAGTCCCGTCTGGACCAATTTCAACGGTGCCGGTGAATGTACCGCTGACATTTGTGAAGGTCGCGACCATGCCTGTCCCAGCCAGATCTACAGCGCCGTATTCGTCAACCGGTCCGATAAGTGTTATCTGCGTAGCGCCATCATCGGATGCAAATGTCAGCGTGACCTCACCTTCGGATTGCTTCACCTCAACTGTGGTCGTATCGCCGAGCGCAACGAAATTCTTGTGGCCGGCCTTATCTGTTTCAACGAGCAAGTCGACCTGCGCACTGCCGCCGCTGTTTGCGGGAGTCGCTGTGATTGGTTGTCCGGTAGGTGATTGAATAACACCCTGTGGGGTTGGTGTGGGTGTTGGCAGGGGGCTGGAGGTGAAGAACCCTGCGTCGACGTCATTGGTCAGATCGGGCCCAATCGTGACGGTCTCAGTCCAACCCCTCATATTGCCTGATGAGAAGATGTCACTATCTACGCTATCATCTTCGCCAACATCTTTCTGAGTGATGTCGAAGCCGCCTGGGGGCGTGAATTTTAACAGGTAATCGCCTGCGGATAATGATTGGAAGGAGTAGAGCCCATCCTTGTCACTGCTTGTTGTTGCCTGAAGTTGGCTCCTATCTCCTGAATATAGCTCAACCTTTACATTGGCGAGCGGTCCTTCGCCTTTATCCTGCTTGCCGTTCATGTTTTCGTCCAGCCAAGTGTAATTCCCGATCGAAAAACTCGGGGTGCCGCAGGCACCTACGATCAGCGCGGTCAACGCAAGAAGAATGAAGGTGCGGTGGTTAACAGTTCTCATTACTCCTCCTGGGGGATTCGCCCGAGCGTCGAGTGATGCCCGGACGCATAATTGGATAGAATTAGTCCAAAATAACATTAAACTATGTGCTTTGCAATCAAATCAGGGGACTAAAACGGGACGCACAAGATAAAGATCGCAGCTATAAGCTTTCAGGCAATGGGGGGATGCTTTCGCTGATCGGTTCCGCCGGCGTTTGGACCCTATCGAGGATCTCGTACAAGTCCGCGCGGTCCAAAATCTCTCGCCGGACCTGCCCGCTATCCTGAAGCCAGCGAACGAGCCGAATCTGTCCCTCAGAGATTTCTATGCCGGAGATGCTCCCGTCAGCGAATGAACAGCAGCCGGTGTTGAAGTAGCATGGCCGGGTTTGCTGCCTCGCGTAAGCGATCTCAGCCTCGAGTTCTTCGAGCTGCTCATCGTTCAATCCCTCTGGACGACGACGCAGCTCCTGATAGCGGTCGAGCAGCTGTGTGAGCCACGCGTGGGAGGGGAAAATCGGGTGGTGGGTATGGCCGGTTATGAGCAGCATCCCGCTTTGTTTGATCGCCCAGTTGTACATCGCGACCTCATGGCGATGCCGGAGCCGCCAGTTTGTGGCCGCAGTTGTAAGCCGGACGTTCGCCAGGCGTTGAAAGGGACGCCAGATGTTGCGGACGATCCAACGGGAGATCCAACTTAAACGGTCGCTTTCGAGAGTACCCTGGTGACCATGCACGAGAAATATCTCCTTCGGCAGGCCGTTTGCATCCTGGATGCGCAAGCGCATTCCCTCATAGACATGCAGATTGCCATAATCTTTCTGTAGATATTTACGGACGCTGTCAGGGTACGACCATTCATCATCATGATTGCCAAAGAAGCGAAAGTAGCGGCCGGCTGAATTGAACACCCTTTCACGCTGTGAGACCTCTCTGTACTGGGGCAGTATTTCTTCGGGGCGATTTTCCCAAAGATCTTCCACATCCCCGAGAACGGCAAGCGTGAAGCCGTTTTCCTGGTAATGATCCAGGGCTTGAAGATAAACTGGTTCACACGGGGCGAAATCATCCGCGGCATCGCGCTTACCTTTATGATGATCGGAGAAAACGATCAACTTCAAGTTGTTGGAGTCGACGTCTATAGACGGGGCGGAAGCATATGATCTGGACAGACCTGTAGCGATATTGCGTTGATAAGCCATGATCTGCTGGAACTGTCTCCAATCCTGATTCTCCCTCAAAGGCAGATTGTATCGGATGACCTGCGGTTAAGCATGAGGATTGGATTTAACGATCCGATGTCTACAAATCGGTCAAGTGAGCCCGGAGATCCTTTCGAGGCTGCGGTTATCTAGCTCGGGGAGATTTATCAGGGCACGTAGCGGACGTGCCACAGCGCAAAGTCATCAAACTGCGCTTCAAGGTCGTAGGTCATTGAAGAGCGTACGTAAAGGGCGAAATTTCCGAAGGATCGAGAGTAAGCCTTGTCACGGACATAACTGACAGGTTGGCCGTTGATGTAGACGTAGAATTGGTCCCGATATGCGAACAAGCCGATCCTGTTTTCCGCGTACGGGCCGCGGTTGATCGCATCCGAAGGCGCCCATCCGGAGATCTCACGGGGAATGGAATCCTTTCGATGCAGGCGCAAACGCCAGTAGCCGTCACAGGATATTTCGATTGCGTAACCGCCCTTCGCAGTTTGTTCATCGACGCGGATTGCCATGCCAACCGAATCCTTGCCGATGCAGTCACCGTTTTGTGCGCTCACCTCGGCGTAGAGGTTGCCCGAATGTTCAATCAGTCGTGACCACCACGTGTAGATCTCCTCGGGTTCATAGTCACGCCCGATCAGCTTGCCGTCTTCGATGCGGTATGAGGCTTTGTCTTCTGCATCGTATGTGTACCAGCGTTTTTCATCAAATGAATCTAAGTAGGCCGGCGAATCGAGGTCCAGTCGGTCACGGACGTCCTGCGCAGGTGTAGGCCAGGCTGTTGGCGATGGCGTAGGCACGCTGGTAGATGAGATCGTGCCTCCCGAAGAACGAGGGTTATCCTGCATGGTGAGCTCGACGTTTTCAGGTTCT
>JASFUN010000197.1:0-4759 GCA_050050255.1 Anaerolineales bacterium
GGATACTTCTGACTCAGCAGGTGGATGGTGGCGTGTTCCAGCCCGTGATTGCGCCGGATCCTGGATAATGTTGGCTGTTGGAGAAATTGTTTGAACATGTCGAAAGAATCCTAAGTGTTTAGATGTCAGGCGATTATACTCGAGTAACTACTGAGCCCTACAGCGCACGTGTCGCTGAGATCTTTCGTATACGTTGAGCGCTATGCAAATGGAGCGCGATCCTGGAATGGATTGGACATGGTTTGCAGCATCTCCGCTTCCAGGTCCTGGAAAAGCGATTCAATGCTACCCAGCAGGACCGCAATGTCCTTGCAGGTCAGCAATGATCGCAGTTTTTCACCAGGCAAGTTGAGATGACGTAAATATGCCTTGAGATGCTTGCGGAAGCGGAGCGTGCCCTGGAACTCCCCATGAAAGCTGAGCATTTTCGCCAGGTGCTCGTAGATCACTTCCCTCAGCTCTTCAAGGCTGACCTGTGACCGGTCGCGGCGCGAGAAGATCCATGGATTTCCAATTGCCCCACGGCCGATCATAACCCCATCGCACGAGGTGTATTCGAAGAAACGCTCGATATCAGCAGGCGAAGCGACATCGCCGTTGCCGATGACGGGAACGGAGGCAAACTCCTTGATTTTGGCGATCGCGTCCCAGTCGGCGTAACCTTTATAACCCTGGGCGCGCGTTCGACCATGCACCGCTATGAGCGCTCCGCCGTTCTGCACAATTGCGTCGACGACGTCCAGATAGTTCAATTCGCTGTCGTTCCAACCCAGTCGGATTTTGGCACTGACTGGGACAGAAAGCGATCTGGAAAGACGTGCAATGACCCTCCCCACTTTCCGGGGATCTCGCAATAGCCCTGCCCCGGCACCGCGTCCAGAAACCCGTCGGACAGAACAACCCATGTTTATGTCGATAACATCTGGGTTGAGGCTTTCGATCTGCAGCGCCGCTTCGAGCAGTCGCTCTTCGTCGTCGTCGAAGATCTGGAAGACGACAGGCCGTTCTTTAGGCGAGTACGTGAGCGCGTGCCAGGCTTCTTCAGTGCCTTGAAGCAAGTCAATCGCGCTGACAAATGCAGTGTAGCTCATTCCGGATCCATAGCGACGGCAAATCGAGCGAAACGGATAATCGGAATAGCCATCCATTGGCGCCAGAATGACGTTTTCCCCGACGGGGATAGATCCAACCCTGAATTTTGGTTCAGTCATAGCCGCTTTATACCGCGTCGCCATCACGCTGAGCAAGATTGGTCGCATGATCGCAAAGATCAACCGAAGAGATTGGCTTGTTGATTTGTCCAGGAGGCGTTTAAAATAGGTCTTACGATGTGGAAAATGATCGGTCACTCCTGGGCAGCAAACTTGCTGAAGCAGCATATCGTCTCGGACAACGTGCGTCATGCATACCTGTTTACAGGTCCAGATGGTATTGGAAAACGCACGCTTGCCATGCGTTTTGTTAAAGCTTTGAATTGCACCCATCCCCCTGGACCAGGTGAATTTTGCGATGAATGTTCGACGTGCAAGAGGATACAGGCGCGCGTTTATCCCGATCTTGAGATCGTTGAGGTCGGGCAATTGGACGAGCAGCGTGGGTCCACCAGCAGCGAAATTTCGATAGAGCAGATCCTCGCGCTGCAGAAGAGATTGGCGTTGACTTCCTATGAAGGGAAGTGGCGGGTGGGCCTGATTCTGAGATTCTGGCAGGCGAGCCTGGCGGCGGCGAATGCCTTATTGAAGACCCTGGAGGAACCCTCTGATAACGTCGTCTTGATTTTGACTTCCCGAACTGCTGACGATCTGCTGCCAACAATTGTCTCTCGCTGTGAGGTCATCCAACTGCGCCCCGTGGCGAAGAGCAAAATCGAACATGAGCTTGTGTCCAGGCAGGTCGTAAAGAGCGAGGCAGGTATGCTCGCCAATCTCAGCGCCGGTCGTCCCGGGATCGCATTGCAGCTGCTGCAGGACCCCGAACAACTGGAACGACGAAGCGGATCAATTGAGGATTTGTTTGGTTTGCTCTCGGCGGGTAGGGCAGAGCGTTTTAATTATGTCGAGAGGTTCAAACCAGGGTCTGGGGAGACATTAAAGGACGTGCGCGACGAGGTCGTCGAGCTGCTGGAGCTATGGCTTGCGATCTGGCGAGATGTATTCCTCATCCAGTTGGAAAGGGCCGATCGAGTTCAGAATCATGATGTCCTGGATTCCCTGGCTGCCGTAGCAGGTGACTTGGAACGTGCGCAGACGATTGACTTGATCGAGCACGTCGAGAAGACGCTCGGGTTGATTCAAGCGTATGCCAACATTCGCCTGGCCCTGGAAAACCTGATGCTAAACTTGCCGCATACCAAACGCTTCGCAGCGGGCGGATCTTAAACAAGAAAAAGCGCGCATATGAAAGCCGCGCTTACCTGGAAGAAATGAGCTTGTAGCAGTTCAGCGAGTTTCTACGACGAGGCGGATTGCCGTGCGCTCCTTGCCGCCAATATCTACTGTAGTGAACTCCGGGATACAGATGATGTCAATCCCATCTTCCTGCAGGTAACCACGCGCGATCGCGACTGCCTTGACCGCCTGATTCACGGCACCGGCACCAATGGCTTGAACATCAGCGTGGTTTTGTTCGCGTACGACACCGGCGATTGCTCCAGCAACAGCAGAAGTACGTGACTCGGATGAAACTTTTATGATGTTCATCGGGCCCCTCACTCTTGGCGGCGGAATGTCGTCGCCCGATTATTATGCGCTGGCGCAAACGTCTCGCGCATTGTACAGGATTAGTGGGGTTATATCAAGCGAGGCCCAGGCACATCGAATCCGCACGTTCGGTGTTATAAAATTAGAGCAAAACACTCAAGCAGATGTGGAACAGCAACGTTAGGAGCATCTGGCATCTACTCTTATCACTTGTTGAGTAACCAAAACCGGGAGGAATACGAATAATGGCTGAACAACCACAATCCAGCAGTGACGATAGGCTTTGGGCTGCATTAGGATATCCAATTCCAATCATCGCGTTGGTCCTGCTGCTCATGGAAGACAAGCGTGAAGTTTATTTCTTGAAGTATCACGCCGTTCAATCGGTGATCCTAAATGTGGCTATCTGGGTGCTTATCGCGATCGTTGTGCCGCTGACTTTGGGGTTTGGGGCGATATGTGCGCCCGTCTTGTGGTTGGTCACGCTCTGGCCGGCCTATGATTCCTATCAGGGCAACCTGACAGAACTACCTTTGATCGCAGATTTTATGAAGAAACAGGGCTGGGCTTAAAGCGCCTGTATTCGAGAAACTAAATCAAATGGACCCGCAAACATGCGGGTCCGTTTTTGTTTGGATCAGGGATTTCGCAACAACAGCTGATTAAACGGCTGTTATGCCGTTCACCCGGGCGACCTCCTCATCATCGAAAACAACCTCGTCAATGCCGGCAAGCTTCTCGTGGATTTTTGAAACGATTAAATCGAGATGTGAATCGTTTGAGACATAATCCAGATCGTCGGAGGGTACCGTCAGGATCGGGCAGAGTTTGAAATCAGCGATCCATTCACCGTAAAGGTCATTCAGGCGTTCCAGGTATTCCGTCTGAATCTGGCGCTCGTAGTCCCGACCTCGTCGTTGAATTCGACCCTGGAGGGTATCAACGCGCGCCCGTAAGTAGACTACCAGGTCAGGAGGCGGGAGAAATTGGGCAAGGACTTGATAAAGGTCCTGGTAGGTTTGGTAGTCGCGCTCGTGCATGTTGCCTTGCAGATAGAGATTGCGTGCGAAGACCTCGGCGTCCTCATACACGCTGCGATCCTGGATGACTGAGGTTGGGTGCTGCGTCAATTTTCGATGGGCCAGCAGTCGGCGGGTTAGAAAGAATATCTGTGATTGGAAGGACCAGGCGGTCATGTCATCATAAAAATCGGCGAGGTATGGGTTTTCGCCGACGGGCTCAAAGAACGGCTGCCATCCCAGCTTATTAGAGAGCAAATTCACAAGAGTGGATTTTCCAACACCGATGTTGCCGGCGACAGCTACAAAATGCTTCATAAAACCTTCCTTGTGGTGTGTCAGGCGCCGTGATTATCAGCCCATTCATCCAGTTGCAAATCAACGAATTCGAGGTAATCGAGCAGCTCGGCTTCTCTTCTTTTGTGCCATGAATCATCCAATCCGGCAGTCTCCAATGCCTTATGCCAGGCCTCAAGATGCCGATCGTCATCCAGGTGCATATTTATGGCGTGGATTGCACGTTCCCACGTGTAAAGCAGCGGCCACAGGACAGCTTTCTGATGCCCTTGATCCGAAAGCGATTGGAAGCCGCGCAGGTAGTAATCCTTACGACAATCTACCAGCAGGACGTCATTGTTAGATCGGGCGGCCGCATCGAATGCATGAGCCCATGGTTGGAAGAGCTCTGAAATTGACCAATCATGTACCAGGTCCGCGCCTATCAATTTGAGAAACCTGCCGTATACCTCAGGTAGGTTCAGTGATTGGGTTTGCTCCTTTAAGGACAGGGTCAGGCGTCTTCCAGCGACGGGAAATTTATGCAGTGAGGCGATGCTGTTGGCGGCAGCGAATGCGGCCATGAGGTAGGTTCGCACCCAGCGCCCAGAAAGCTGGAGCAGCGAAGCTTGTCGACGCGCTCGCGCGAGGAACGCCTGCGCACGTGCATGGGTGTGATCGGCACGGTAGTACTGACCGCGTGCGCCTGCCTGGGCCCATTCGAAGAAGTGATCCGGATCGTAAAGGAAGACCGGTTCACACAGC
>JASFUN010000198.1:0-4742 GCA_050050255.1 Anaerolineales bacterium
GATTCAGCTATCTTGGAACGCTGCTGAACGAAGGCCTTTTCATCTTCGATTTTGAACGTTCATTGACCTACATCGACTGGAACGTGATCTTTTTAATCATGGGAATGATGATCGTCATCGCCATCGTTGAGGACACAGGTATCTTCCAGTGGCTGGCGTTTGTGGCCTACCGCCTGTCTCAAGGCAAGGCGTACGTTCTGCTGCCCATCTTGATGCTGTTCACTGGCGTCGCATCCGCATTTCTGGATAACGTCACGACCATGCTTTTAATGACACCGATCACCGTGCAGATCGCTCTGGCGATGGGCATCAACCCCTTAGCCTTGCTCATCCCGGAAGTGCTGGCATCGAACGTCATCGGTGTGAGCACACTTGTCGGCACGCCGACGAACATCCTCATCGGCTCGTTTGCGGAGATTTCCTTCAACGATTTCCTTGTCAATTTGACGCCCGGCGTCCTGATCGCGTTCCTGGGGTTGGTCATCTACTCCGCTTATATCTATAGGAAAGATCTGCGTGAGGCCGATGAACCCTCAGAGATGCTCATGGAGCGATTGGCTGAGCGGGGCAAGATTGAGGACACCGAGAATTTGAAAAAAGCGGGCGTCGTCTTTGCTGGCATGATCATCCTGTTCGTCCTGGGCGAACAATTTCATTTGCTCCCGGCCGTGACAGCATTGATGGGCGCTACGGCATTGTTGGTCTGGATCCGCCCTGACATCGAAGCGATGATCGAAGCGGTCGATTGGACGACCCTCGTTTTCTTCCTGGCGTTATTCATCACGGTTGGTGCCATTCAGGAAGTCGGGTTGATCAGCATCATCGCCGATCTGGTCGGGCGGTTGGTCGGTGAGAGCATCGTCCTGGCAATGATCGGGGTGACGGTCTTCAGCGCCGTGCTTTCGACTTTGATCGCCAATATACCCTTCACGGCGGCGATGCTTCCCGTGATCGCCTTTCTATCGCGCACCGTCCCCGGTGCTGAAAGCAAGATGCTTTATTACTGCCTTTCCGTCGGCTCGGCCATGGGGGGCAACGGCTCCCTGATCGGCGCTTCCGCAAACATGGTGACTGCGGGCATCGCCGATTCGGCTGGCTATCCGATCACTTACGGCTATTTCTTGAAAAAAGGTTTCCCGGCTTTGCTGATCACCGTGGCGCTGGCGCTGATCTGGCTGTTAATTCGCTTCCTGTGATAGCCGGAGGGGTCGATCAAATGGTTTTTATAAAATCGATTGAAGCTCTGGACGCCTTAGCGGGTAACTGAAAATCACTTGCCGGGCCCAATTCTGGTGGTTGCGTTTGTTCAGGTATTGGCGGGTCGCTCCCGCACAGCTCGTTTAGCTGCAAGTTGGCATCGAGATGTGAGATTTGAAGGCTAAAACCAGTCCCTGGTTCGTCAAATCCGTCTTGAGCAGGCTTTCGTCTACGTGGAGTGGAGAATGCCTCGCTGGCACTGTGATGGTTGCCGTCCTTCTAGCTTCCTGCTCCCGGACGGTGCCGGCGACCTCGGATGTTTTATCCATCCGGCACACACCGACGGTGCTAGACCAAACTCCCTCAGCAAACGATACCCCCATCCTTACGACAACTCTGACCGAGCTGCCGGCAACCGCGACGATTACGCGCACTCCGCAGCCGACGAAAAGAGCACCAACGTACACGCCCGATACGGCGGGACAGCAGCCGACCCCGCGCGCCTCAGCCACTGAAGGACGCCCTTGCTACAAGGCGACGTTCATCCAGGACGTTACATACCGGGATGGCTCCCAGGTCAATCCCGGGGAGATATTTCTAAAGATTTGGCGTTTCAGAAACGATGGATCGTGCGAATGGTCCCAGAAGTTTATGTTGGATTTCATCGGAGGCGAGCGTTTTAGCGGACCTGACGAGGTCAAGACGAAATTCTTCGAGGAAGGCTCGGATCTAGAGTTACGGTTGGGTGATCGTAAATGGAACAATGAGCAGATCTATCGGGTGCGACCCGGTGCTACTGTGGAGATCGCCCTCATCCTGCGGGCGCCGCTTCAAGAAGGTCGTCATCGAGGTTACTGGCGTGTGGTGGCAAGCGATGGTAAATCCGTTGTGCTCCAATTCTATGTTGACGTCGAGGTCAGCTTTACGCTCGAAAAAGAGAAGGGCATCTGGAGCGGAGAATGGGAACATGAAAATCCTTGGAGTGATCCTTCTGAAAATCCACTCGTGCTCTACCAGCAGGACAGGCAGGTTGCCGGCTATTACTATAATTCAGATGGCGAAGTGTTCCTGATCGACGCAAGCCTCTCGAGCGATCAATCACGTATGCAAGGTTCCTTCGGGCAGGTCTGGCAGTCCGGTTGGCCGTTTGTGCTCGAACTATTTCCCGGTCAGAATGTGTTCCACGGGTATTTCAACGATTCGGAGTTTACCGGAGGCGGATGGTGTGGTAATCGACCGGGCTATTCGGTTCCCCTGGGTGAGTGCCTCCTGGATGAATAGTCTGCATAATACTGACAGGTGATTTGCTGCTCTGCGAGCGTCCTCAGCGGAGATCTGAAGGAGATCGGGATGGGTGTGAAGAGACATTTCTGGTTGGTCTTGCTGTTGGCCATTTTCGCAGGTGGCTGCAAGCCTCCCACGGGGGAGCAGCTTGTGAAAACAGAGGCGCCTCCCAGTGAGACCGAGACGTCCGCAGCTGGGGCAACGGAAACGATAGCCACCGCCACTGCGACGGAAACACCCTCGCCAACCGAGCCACCCGCGGAACCCCCGAGTCAGGCCATAGCAACCGGGCCGGCACCCACAATCCCGGGCGGCGCATCTCTGGATATCGCATACATTCACATGGTTGATCGTGATAACGGTTGGGCGATCGGCGGGATTGATCGGGGACAAGATCGCATTTTATACACGCAGGATGGAGCCCTTACATTCTTCGATGTCACCCCTCCAATTGGGCCCGAACTGGAATCCGGTGTCGAAATTTGGGCAGTCGGTGCCTTCCTCGATAATGATTCGGCGGTGGTGCTCTACTTTCCAGCCGTCATGGAACCATCACCTCCAGGAGGGGCGCGACTGGTCATCTGGCGGACGGATGATGCCGGGCAAAATTGGTCACACAGCCCAATAATTTCAACATCAGTGCTTGGCACACAGAATTTTCCTCCCCGCCTGCACTTTATCAATCCACAGGAAGGCTGGTTTATGGCTCGCAACGGCGGGGCGGGCATGCACCGCTACCCGATCTCGCTTTACCGAACTCAAGATGGCGGCGCCACCTGGCAGCTGCTGATTGATGCGCTGGGTGGGAGTGAACTTCAAAGCTGTCGTAAGACGGGCTGGTCCTTCGGGGATAGCTTGAATGGCCTGGCGACGATCGACAACTGCCCGGTTGATGGACCTGCAGTCGAGCGCACAAGCGATGGAGGTTTGATCTGGGGGCGCGTGATACTCAGTCCGCCACAGGAGGATCCGGAGACTGTCTCCAGCGCCTACTGTGAGACGTTCTCACCCCAGTTTATCGACGCGAACAATCTTTATCTCGCAGCATCCTGTACAGCGTATGGAGATCAACAGATTGAACGTGATGTTTTCTACAGTTCATCCAACGGTGGTCAGAGCTGGGTTGGCTGGGATTATCCAGGCGGGGAGCTGCTCTTCCTCGACGCTTCACACGGTTTTGCCTTAAGCCGCGAGATCTATTGGACGGCTGATGCGGGTGTTTCATGGCAGCTTCAGAAAACCGTCAACTGGGATGGTCAGTTCAGCTTTGCCGATACGGACGCCGGCTGGGCTGTGGCGCGCAATGAGGGTGAAACAGCCCTGGTGAAGACAGATGATCGCGGGAAGACCTGGGATATCATCGAGCCGATCCTCAACCCCTGATGAAATTCCCGGATTGACCTTGAAATCAGGATTTTTCACGCAAACATGAGCTCGAAACAACGATCGGTAGCCCGAAAAACCTTAAATGCGTTTTTTTACATCCTCACATCGTTGCTATGTGATGTTGACGCAAACGCTCTCAAGCGAATCCCCGAGCGCGGGCCATTGATCCTGGTCAGCAACCACGTCAACATTCTGGAGATACCGGTGTTGTTGTCGCGTTTAGGCGATCGCCCAATATCCGGTTTTTTTGCCTCCTACCGTTTGAAGAGCGGCTGGATGCGCTGGCTTCTCAGCACGTATGGCGGCATACCAGTCCATCGCGGCGCACCAGATAAAAAAGCGCTTAACGCGGCGGTGGAACGTATCCGGGCCGGCGATATCTTCGCGCTGGCGCCAGAGGGGACCCGCAGTGGTGACGGGGTCATGGGTCGCGGTCGTGCCGGCGTCGTCCTGATGGCACTGAACACCGGGGCCCCCATACTGCCGGTCGTTCATCATGGGGATGCACATTGGCAGTCAAATCTCAGGCGCCTGCGACGCACGCCCTTCCACATCGAGGTCGGAACGCCATTCAAACTCAACCCGCATGGGTTAAATGTCGACCGTTCCCTGCGGCAGGCGATGCTGGGGGAGATCATGACCCAGATGGCGGCCTTGCTGCCGCCATCCTGGCGCGGGCCGTATGCAGACGAAGTCGCCAAGACACCTAATTATCTGGAGTTTCAAGGCCCGGTCCGCTGATGTGATTTCGCGCTCATGCGCTATCCCGACTGCTCCACCTCGTCAGGCGCAAGCTGAGTACACGGCGGATATGTTATAACCAGCCACACACCATTTTCCCCGGCGTTTCCTGCTTCTCGACTCATCAAGCCTGT
>JASFUN010000199.1:0-4719 GCA_050050255.1 Anaerolineales bacterium
CTCATGTGGGTTGGGCATGTTGAAAATGGCATGGTCAAAGCCGAGGTCGGCGAGCTGCCGGCAGGTATCGATCATCGAGTCCGGGGTGTCATCCCCTCCACCGAGATGCACCGTGCCGAGCGTGGTTTTTTCGATCTCTGCGTAATCACGACCCAGGTCATCGCAATGACCCTTTAGGACCTCCAATTTATGCTCGAGGGTATCCATCCCGGCGCGCAAAAAGAGGTTGCATGCATCCGCATATTCAGCTACGAATTTAAGCGTCTTCTTCTCACCCATACCACCGATCATAATCGGCGGGTGCGGCTTGCTTAGCGGCTGCGGGCTGAGGATCGGCTTTTCCAGCGAATAATGCTCGCCCTCGTACGGTGAGCGATCATCCTTGAACATCTGGTGGGCTATCTGCAGGACCTCCTCGAGCATTTCAAAACGCACTGCCACCGGTGGGAACGGAAAACCCATGCCGTCCGCTTCCTCCTCGTACCAGGCTGCGCCGACTCCAAAATAAGCCCGGCCCCCTGAAAGCACATCCAGACCGGTGACCTGCTTGATCAGGAAAGCTGGTTCACGATAGATCACACCGGTGACGAGCGTCCCCAGCATGATGTTCTGTGTCACCCCGGCAAGGTAGTGCAGCGTACTGTAGCCTTCTAACATAGGATCGTCTTCATCACCCAAACCGGGCGCGATCTGATAATAATGATCCATAACCCAGAGACTTGCGAATCCGCCCCGATCAGCGGTCTGCGCGATCTCAATCAATTTCGCTCCCGTATTCTGGGGTGTTCCCTGCCAGTTAAAGCGTGGAACCTGTAATCCAATCTTCATTATGCGCTCCTCTTTAATCGTTCCGCTGTGCATAGAGTATAAACGAGCGTGAGTATGAGAGATCGGGATGCAGAACCCGCCCAGAGACAACAACCTGAAGACATCTTTGATCGCATTACACGAGTTTGCTTGCGATATCGAATTGGCTAGTGTATTAATCAATCACCTTGCTTCGATAAATCGAAGGGATGTAGGTCATGTTAAACATCATCCTCGGTATTCTGTTCATCATCGGTGGACTCTCCGGCGAACTGGTATTCATCGGGACCAACAGCGGTGTACTACTAGCGGTTGTAGGCTTCATCCTGGTAATCTGGGGGGCGTATCGGATGTATCAAAAACGACAAACCCCCTCATAAGCAATGCAGGCACGTCCGGGCCGGCCCACGGATCTGGTCATTCGCTCGAGTCGGCTTTCAAGATTGACGGTATTTATCCCACCACCTTCAGGATAGATAGCTGAAAGGTGCGGACCTGCCTGAGTAATTCTTTCTTTGGAAATTTCCTTTTAAGAAATACAAAATCGGTCCCGCAATCCATTTTCAGGTGTACATGTCACCTCATAGATCCTGCTTCTGAGAGGCGGATATGTGATTGCGCCCGCTTTCATCCCGTTGAGACGGAGTGGATATCTCGATCCGGCTCTACTGGATGTGCCGATTTTCGAACCGGAAGAAACAGCCTGATCCCCAATTCCCAATGTCTGCTCCCTCAGCAAGAATTCCTTGTTCCCCCCACATTAAATATGACCTATAATGTCCATATTCGTGCCGCGCGGAGGTTCATATGGCTGGGATACGCTTGCTTGTAGGCACCCAGAAGGGTGCGTTCATCCTGACATCCGATGAAAATAGGAAAGACTGGAAAATCGACGGGCCCCATTTTGGCGGTTGGGAGATCTACCACATGACCGGTTCCCAGGCTGACACGGACCGACTCTACGTTTCCCAATCTACCGGCTGGTTTGGCCAGGTCTTGCAGCGCTCGGATGACGGCGGAAAGACCTGGGAGGCAGTTAGCAACGAGTTCCTCTATGACGGCGACCCGGGCACACATCAGTTTTACGATGGCACTCAGCACCCCTGGGAGTTTGCGCGCGTCTGGCACCTTGAGCCCTCACGCAGCGACCCCGACGTGGTCTATGCCGGCGTCGAGGACGCGGCCCTTTTCCGCTCAGAAGACGGCGGGAACAGCTGGCAGGAACTTGCCGGGCTGCGCGAGGCTAAGGGAAATTTGTGGTCCCCGGGTGCCGGCGGCTTATGCCTGCACACCATCGTCCTCGACCCGGAAAACCCGGGGCGGATATTCGTGGCCATCTCTGCCGCCGGTGCGTTCCGCTCAGATGATGGTGGCGAGAACTGGCACCCGATCAACAACGGGCTCGTCTCGCGCTACGAAATTCCGGAGGAGAAAGCCGATGTCGGGCACTGCGTGCACCGCATCGCTATGCACCCTACTAACCCCGACGTCTTGTTTATGCAAAAGCACTGGGACGTGATGCGCAGCGACGACGCTGGCGATTCCTGGTACGAGATCAGCGGTGACCTGCCCTCCGATTTCGGCTTCCCGATCGCCGTACACGCCCACGAGCCTGAAACGATCTTCGTCATTCCGATAAAGAGCGACTCGGAACACTACCCACCGGATGGCAAACTGCGCGTCTATCGCAGTCGCAGCGGGGGGAACGAATGGGAAGCGCTTACAAAGGGCCTCCCCCAGGAAAACTGCTACGCGAACGTCCTGCGAGATTCGTTCGCTGTTGATAGCCTTGATTCCTGCGGCCTCTACTTCGGAACAACCGGCGGCGAGGTCTACGCTTCCTCTGATTCGGGGGACACGTGGAATGCCATCGTGCGAGATCTGCCGCGCGTCATGTCGGTCGAGGTCCAAACGCTGCCATGATCCGCGTCGTACTGCCCTACCACCTGCGCAATCTTGCCAGGGTGGGCCGCGAGGTTGAGCTGCATGTCGAGGACGAAATCACCATCGGCAGGGTTCTGGATGCGCTCGAGGCAGAGTATCCCGTGCTGCGTGGAAACATCCGTGATCACGCCACGAAGAAAAGGCGTGACTTCCTGCGTTTCTTTGCCGTCCAAACTGATTACTCCACAATGCCGCAGGACACAGCTCTACCGGCCGCAATAGCATCCGGGGAAGAACCCTTCCGCATCGTGGGGGCTATGGCTGGCGGGTAGATAACATCTGAACTCAGAGGCTGCAATGGACGCGAAAGATGAAAAAGTCGTAGTTGAAAACATCAACGTCCCGGGACGTACGACGCGCGTCGACGCTGCGATGTACAACGCGATGAAGGACGCCATGCTCAAGGTTCTGCCGGCGACAGCCCCGGGTCTAAACCAGAGTGAAGTGCGCGAGGCGGTTAAACCCCACCTGCCTGAAGAACTCTACCCCGGCGGTCAAAAGGTCGGTTGGTGGGCAAAAACCGTGCAGCTTGACCTCGAAGCAAAAGGTGTCATCGAACGCGAGCAGAGCAAGCCGCTTCGCTGGCACAAAACGTGAGCTAAGCCATTCAGAACATCCATCAGAAGATTAAATTTGATATATGCTTTACAGGTGAACGCCCTGCCGGAAGCATTTTCTAACCGCATTGAGCGGACATTCGGGCAGCCAGGGAAAACCTGGCTTGAAAATTTCCCCGCCCTGCTCGACCAACTCGCACGACGCTGGTCGCTCTCATTAGAACGGCACCTCCCTGCTTTGCGCTACAACTACGTGGCGCCGGCACGCCAACATGACGGGAACCCGGTTGTGCTGAAGCTCGGTGTGCCGAACCCCGAGCTGACAGCTGAGATCGCCGCACTGCGGCATTTTGATGGTCGCGGCGCGGTAAGACTCATCGATGCGGATCCTGAATCAGGAGCGCTGCTGCTTGAGCGCATTCAACCCGGCAGCCCGGTTCTGGATCTCAACGACGACGAGCGCGCCACCTCCATCGCGGCAAGCGTTATTCGACAGCTCCACCGACCGGCCCCTGAGCAGTCTCAATTCCCATGCGTGGCAGACTGGGGTAGAGGGCTGGCACGCCTGCGCTCGACATTCAATGGAGGGTCCGGTCCATTTCCCCGTGATCTGGTCGAACGCGCCGAGTGGAGCTTGCGCAATCTGGCTGGCAGTGAATCCAGGTCTGTCCTGCTGCATGCCGACCTTCACCATTGGAATATCCTCGCTTCCCGCCGGTCGGATTGGCTGGCGATCGATCCGAAAGGCTTGATCGGCGAGCCTGAGTACGAAGCCGGCGCCTGGCTTCGCAACCCGATCACCAAGCTGCTCGAATATCCAGACACTCGACAAACCATCCTCCGGCGCCTGGATCAATTCGTTGATCTGCTGGGATTCGATCGCGAGCGCATGACCGCCTGGAGCCTGTATCAAGCCGTGCTGGCCGCGTGGTGGAGCTACGAGGAATCCGACCCATTGTGGGAAGTCTCAATAGAGATAGCAGCCCAGATTGCCGTGCTTGCACCCTGATTCTTTCCCACTGGACCATCTGATGCTATGATCGACGGGTTGAATTTTCATGAACGATCGGATCCAAGATGAACAATAAAGAACTCATCCAGAGCTATTTTGAAACCTTCTTCCAGGGACCTGCGAAGCATTCACAGGTCCGGGAGTGGCTCACGCAGGATTTTACATTTCGAGATCCTTTGATGTCAGCCGACAGCGCCGATGAATACGTCGACCAGCTGACCGCCATGGGCGATGAAATGGCACTTTATGCTGACGTCAAGCAGCTGGTCAGCGAGGGTGACGTCGTTGCCGCGATGGTTGACTTCCGATCGCCGGCCGGGGTTGTGCCATACGCACAATGGTTCACCCTCCGCGAGGGTAAAATCGCCCGCCTGGAAGTCGTTTACGATCCGAGACCCT
>JASFUN010000200.1:0-4715 GCA_050050255.1 Anaerolineales bacterium
GTACCTGTTTCATCCTGAACTGACGTGTGCTAGGATTCGATCATGCGAATCATCTTCATGGGATCCCCCGATTTTGCCATTCCGAGCCTGGACGCCTTACAAAAGAGCGATCACGACGTCTGCGCTGTTGTCACGCAACCCGATCGGCCTGCCGGACGAGGCCGCAAGCTGCGCCAATCCGCAGTGAAGAAACTCGCTAAGTCCTACCACCTACCTATCATACAACCGGATACACTCAGAGACGAGAGCCTGTTCGCCGAATTCAATGAATTAAAAGCCGATCTAATCGTCGTCGCTGCTTACGGGCAGATCCTGCCCCAAAGTCTCCTTGAGCTGCCAAGATATGGATGCATTAACGTGCATGCCTCGTTACTTCCACGTTGGCGTGGCGCGGCACCAGTCCAAGCGGCGATCCTGGAGGGTGACGATGATACCGGCATCACTATCATGAAGATGGATGCCGGACTGGACACAGGGCCAATTCTGCAGCAGAGATCCACGCCGATCGAAGAATCCGAGACTGGGGGTGAACTTGAAAAGCGTCTTGCAGTGCTCGGCGGCGAGCTGCTTTTCGATACCATCCCCGCATACGTTTCAGGAGATGTAAAGCCCATCGAGCAGGATGATTCATTGGCAACTTACGCTCCAATGTTGAAGAAGAAGGATGGGCAAATATATTTTCGCCAAACTGCGGGCCGCCTCGCCCGTCAGGTCCGCGCCTTTGAACCATGGCCGAGCTCCTTTTTCTTCTGGGATAATCTACGCATAGTCGTGCGCGCCGCGCACCCCCACCCTCACGATTCAGGCACAATTGGAGAGGTCGGTAAGATTGATGGACTACCCGCAATATCCACGGGTTCCGGTTCGCTAATCCTGGAGAGGATCCAACCTGCGGGAAAGCGCGAGATGAGTAGCGTCGATTTTTTAAACGGATCACCTGATTTCATTGGCTCGCTCATCACCACCAGAGAAGCTGGATGAGCGACCTCCAGATCCTGCGCACGATGCATCCGCCAGATGTTTTTATTGAGCAGATTGCTTTGCTGTACGAGCAAGTTGGTCGCTCGGTATCAATCGAGGCCCTAGGCGAGAAGATAGATGTGCTTCCCAAAGGAGATCGCTTGTTGTTGGCGGTAGAGGGCGAATTCCTGGTTGGATATGCACACCTTGCAGTTCACAACGCCCTGTACAGACCCGATTCGGTTGAAGTCGTAGATCTTATCGTTCACCCCGATCATCGCCGGCAAGGGATCGGTCGCCGCCTTTTCAACGCGGCTGAGACCTGGGCTCAAGCGACAGATCGACACTCCCTGATCATCCGCATGCACATCCCGGACTCAGCTGCATACGGGTTTCTGACTTCGCTCCAATTTGACCAGCAATCGGCAACGCTTGAATTCATTCGCCTGCTTTCTTAATTCATTTCACTGTCAGGCCCCTTGATTTTGTGGCACAATGATCCCCCATGACCAACCTCTCAACACAAATTCTCGTGATCGGTGGTGGAGCAACCGGCCTGGGTATTGCCTGGGACGCGGCGCTCCGTGGACTAAAGGTCGTTCTCGTCGAACAGAATGACCTGGCTCAAGGCACGTCGGGACGCTACCATGGCCTCCTGCATTCCGGAGGGCGCTACGTCATAAGCGATCCTCAATCTGCTATGGACTGCGCCGCCGAGAATAAAATCCTGCGGAGCATCGCAGCTCATACTATCGAGGACACAGGCGGGGTGTTCATCGCAACACCTGCTGACCCGCTCGATTTTCCGGATCGTTGGCAGGGTGCCAGCGAGGAGCTTGGTATCCCCCATTCTGAACTCAATCTGAAACAACTCCAAGAGCAAGAACCTTTATTGAACCCACGTATTTCTCGCGCTTTTAAGGTCCGAGATGCTTCCCTCGATTCTTTTGATCTCTCGCACGCGCTGTCTGCGTCCATCGTTGAGGCAGGTGGGAAGGTTCTTCTCCGACACCGCGTAACCCGATTAATCCGTAAGGATGGGAACGTTACCGGGGCGCAGATTAAGGACAGAACTACGGGGGAACAGTTTCAACTAGACGCTCACGTCACGATTAACGCCACAGGACCTTGGGCTCAGCAGATGGCCGGACTCGCCGGCGTCGACGTCCCGATCAGCTTGGGAAAAGGGACGATGATCGCGATGGCGACCCGCATGGTAAACACCGTGATAAACCGATTGAAGCCGCCTTCAGATGGCGACATCGTCGTCCCGGTGGGTACGGTTTGCGTCTTGGGTACGACGGATGTGCCGGTCGACTCACCTGATGCGCTGGACATCGAACCCTGGGAGATTGACCTTCTGCTTGCGGAAGGCGATTTCATGATACCCGGGCTCCATTCTGCCCGGAAATTACGGGCATGGGCGGGGATCCGACCGCTCTACAGTCCCGGTAAGTCCACCGGAGAACCCCGTTCCCTCACGAGAGCCCACGCGCTGCTTGATCACAAAGAACTTGACGGTGTCGACGGCTTTATCAGTATCATCGGTGGAAAACTGACAACCTTCCGCCTGATGGCAGAGGAGACAGTCGATCTTGTCTGTGACAAACTGGAACAGGACCGGAAGTGTCAGACAGCCACGACTGAGCTGTTGTCGCCGGAAGAAAATCACCTGTTTACCCTTCCAGATCGTCTTGAACACTTTGCAGCTGAACGCAATCGGGAAGTGCGCCAGCAGTTGATCTGTGAGTGTGAGCTTGTCAGCGTAAAACAACTGGAGCATGCGATTCGGGACCCCGATTTTCGCAGCCTGGACGACGTGCGCAGGGATCTCCGCCTTGGGATGGGCCCCTGTCAGGCGTCGTTTTGCGCCTACAGAGCGGCCGGGGTCGCAGCACGCCTCAAGCCAACCTGCCTGGACGGTCGATTCCTCTTCGATTTCCTCGAAGAACGTTGGAAAGGGTTGCGGCCAATTGCCTGGGAAAATGAGTTGAGGCAGATGGAGCTCATGCGCCGCATCTACCTCGAACTGTTCGGTGAACAAAAGTGAGAAGTTGCCCATGAGCGAGGTCTTGATTATCGGCGGCGGCTTTTCGGGTTTGTTCTCCGCTTACCTTAGTGCATCGAAAGGATTGAGCACCACCATCGTTATGCGAGGACGAGGTGGATTGCCGCTATCACACGGTGCGATTGAGCTTTTCGACCGGGCTTCGCCATCAAGTTCCATTTCAAGACTGGACATCCCACATCCTTATGCGCTGGCCGGAAAAGAAAGCCTCGTTAGCGGCATCAAGGCATTCCTGAGGATCTCAGAAGATATCGGCCTGCCTTACAGGGGCGGCCGTTCAAAGAACCAACGCTTTCGAACAGCGACTGGTTCACACCGCAGCGCAGCATACCTTCCAGTCAGCTTCCTGAACGGAGAGAAGCAGCATCCCACTCTGGGTTCATTTGAAGCCTTACGCGATTTCCAGGCACACTTCGCCGCCAGAAGAATGGGTGAGGTAAGCGGTCGTACGGCGAAGGTCAAGGATCTACCGCTGCTTCATCATTTCCGCAGCCGTGAACTCTATTCCACTGATGCTGCGATAATGTTTGATGATCTGGACTGGACCGCAGAGAATGCGCGCTCATGGAAACCGCTCTTAATCGGTGCGAAGAGCCTTGCTCTGCCTGCAGTACTCGGTCTGAGAAACCATATCGCCGTGCGCGAAGTCATGGAGGAAATCCTTGCGATTCCCGTCTATGAAATCCCCACGCTGCCGCCCTCTGTCCCGGGCTTAAGGCTGGAGGTCGGCATGCGGGAAGTTTTAATGGACAAGAGTGTGCGCATCATCGAAGGACCGGGTGCCGTGGGCCGGGTGCGGCAAAGAGGCCAATCCGTAGTTGCTGCTGGCGCTATCCTTGAAAGCGCCGGGAGGCAATCTACGCTCGACAGCCGTGCCACCATACTCGCCACTGGCTCAATGCTGCACGGGGGCTTAATCGCTGCTCAAAACGGACGGATCTATGAGCCTGTTTTTAACATCCCTGTCGAGGCTGGCGATAACCGCAGTCAATGGGTCCAACCATCAGCATTTGACAATCAGAACTATGCAACCTTCGGGATCGCCGTGAATTCCCACATGCAGCCATTAGACGTCCACGGCGATGTCATGCTCGAGAACCTCTACGCTGTTGGTGGGATCCTTCAAGGTGCTGACCGCTCTCTTGAAGGTTCTAGGCAGGGAATAGATATCGCCACATCTTTCTGCGCAGTGGATCACCTTGCGAGGAGCTTTACATGACGGCAGACAAGGTGTTTTCTTCCTATATCCTGCTAAGACATGGCTTATCGGAAGCGAATCGAGATGGCATCATTCAAGGCCAGTCCGATTACCCGCTAGCGGAAGATGCTTATAACGAAATCAGTGCGCTAATCCAATATTGGCATTCACGGGCCCGGAGGTTTGATCGCATCATCAGCAGCCCTCTGCTGCGTGCCCGGGAGACGGCAGAACAAATCGCCAGCGCGTATGGACTCGTAGTGGAATACGCTGACATCTGGAAAGAGCGGCACCATGGCGAGGCTCAAGGTGTAAACTACGAGATAGCACGGCAAACGATTTCCGATCGACAGGGAACGTCTCCTTTTGAGCCCATCTTCGGATCCGGAGAGTCAGAGTGGGATCTACACATCAGGGCGAGCATAGCGGTGCGCGAGATGGTCTTGCTCAAGCCAGGACGATACTTGATCGTCTCGCACGGCGGTTTCT
>JASFUN010000201.1:0-4689 GCA_050050255.1 Anaerolineales bacterium
TTTCGAGCGTGCCTATGATGTATACAGATTGCGAACCTACTCGGATCGCTACTACGCAGTCGTTTACAGGCTTAACTACATAACACCCGATAACGTCCCTCAGCTCAATTCTGTTTTTATCAACGAGGAGATGTTAAAAGCGTTCTACGCATTGGCAGAGTATAAGATCAACAATCAGGAGGTTGACAAAGGCCAGGCGATTTTCAGGAACCTGCAAATGTGGGTCGATTTTGGATCCGACAAAATTATCCTGCCCGAACTTGAAATCTTTGCAAAATCTGGTGCGTTGAACTAAGCAGAAAAGTCTGGCTTTAGCCCCAACCAACCGGAAGTTTCTTCTGGGACCACGAGGAATGATAGGATCTCAATCAGCACAGAACAACAGGGAATCAACCAGGTCATGACAATTGCGATTGCACTGATTAAATCTACCGGCCATAACTTGCCAGGTCACCCGGAAAATCCAGGCCGATTTAATTCGATTGAGCGCGAGTTGAAAAACTCCCCGCGCAACATGTTAATCCGGTTTGGCCCAGAGCCAATCCCCATCGATGTCTTGAGTACGGTTCATACGGATGCATACGTTCGATTTGTTGAGCAGGAAGCTTCGAAAGGTCCCGGCATCCTCGACTACGGCGATACCTACGTAACGCAATCTTCGTTCGCCGACGGCTTGAACGCGGTAGCCGGGACGCTCACCATCCTCAATCATGTCCTTGATGGTGAGCACACAAAGGGATTCGCAATCGTCCGCCCGCCCGGACACCACGCCAGCGCTCAAAAAGCGATGGGGTTTTGTCTCTTCAATAACATTGCTATCGCTACGAAACAAGCCCAGCTGCGGGGGTTGCGGCGCGTTGCAATCGTTGATTTTGACGTCCATCATGGCAACGGCACGCAGGATATCTTCTACGCTGACCCGCAGGTACTCTATGTCTCAACTCACCAATGGGGCATTTTTCCGGGAACGGGCTGGAAGACTGAAATCGGAAGCGATGCCGCAGAAGGGACCACGATCAACATCCCCCTACCCGCCGGAGTCGGGGACAAGGGCTTGCAGGCTGCTTTCCGCCACGTTGTAGAGCCTGCACTCCAGCGCTTTGAACCTGATATCCTGCTCGTCTCCGCTGGATATGACGCCCACTGGAAGGACCCTCTGGCCAGTATGCAGGTGACAAGCGAGGGATATTTCGAGCTTGCACGCATGCTTGCTGCCTGTGCGGAGGACTTATGCGGTGGACGGATCATGCTGGTACTTGAAGGCGGATACAATCCTGAAGCTCTGGCTCAAAGCGTTCGCAACACTTGCCTTGCATTGGCCGGGATGGATCTCCCAGAAGTGACTGGATTCAACCCTCCAGGTGATGAACCGGACGTTCAAGTGAGGCTGGCTGAAATCAGCGAAATCCATGGGCTTTGAGGGCTCACGCCCGTGCCCATAATGGCATACTTCTTGCGCCCCAGATTGCCAGATTTGCTGCTTAAAAACGGTGTTGAGAGGCAGGTCTTAAGGATATCTTGCGTTATGCTGGTAGATGAGGCATACTGTTGAACGAGGCACTGCAATGGCAGATGTAACGCTACGCGCATATGTTAAAGAAATAGATAGCCTGATTGAGCGTGATCAGCTCGATGAGGCTATCGCGCATTGCCGACACATCCTTCAGACCTACCCCAAGCACCTTGAGACTTACCGGCTGCTTGGGAAAGCATACCTGGAGGCTAAACGCTATGGAGATGCAGCGGACGTTTTCCAACGGGTCCTTTCCGCTGTACCTGAAGATTTCGTCTCCCATATCGGCATGGCGATCGTCCGCGAAGATGAGGGCAACCTTGATGCTGCCATCTGGCATATGGAGCGGGCTTTTGAGAACAACCCTGCAAATGCCGCCATTCGACAGGAGCTTTCACGACTGATCGGCCGGCGTGATGGGCTTGAACCACATAAGATCCGGCTGACGCGCGGTGCACTGGCGCGGCAATACGCGCGCGGCGAGTTATATCCCCAGGCAATCGCCGAACTCAGGTCTGCATTGCAGGAGGATCCTGATCGCCCAGATTTAGAAATCCTGCTGTCAAGGATGTATTGGCGGGCGGAACAGTTCGATGCCGCCAAAGCCCTGTCCAAGCAAATTCTCGAAAAACTGCCCTATAGCTTTGATGCCAATCGAATCCTGGCAGCTATCTATCAGGCTACAAATAATCCAGAAAAAGCCAGTGAATACCACCGCCGACTCGCAGCGCTTGATCCGTATATGGCTTTTGTAGACTCCGCCGCATCAGATCCTGGTGAAATCTCGGCATCCGCTGTCCAAGTTGACCACTCGGACTGGCTGCCAGGCCAACCTCTACCCACTGCGGAAGGTGGTGAACCGGATTGGGTTTCCTCGCTGGGTGTCGACCTTAGCGAAGGTGATGAAATGATGCCGGTCGATTCGGTGCCATCCTGGATGAGTGAACTGGAGGGTGAGGTCAGTTCCCGACCTGGAAGCTCCTCCCCACTATCATCCGAAGGCCCTGAAGAAGCATTAACAGATGAAGGTGATATCCCTGAATGGATGCGTGAAGCCGGCTGGGAGCCTTCGACTGGTGAAGTTCAGGAAGGTCCTGTACGTTTTTCAGATGAAGAGCTGGATGCGCTTGACTCAGGAGGTCCCATGCCAACACCGGAGGAGGAACGAGGCGATGAGGAAGAGATAGCACCCGCCGAAATTCCCGATTGGCTGCAAGATATCGCCCCCAGTGAAATGCCGGAAGAACATGAAGCTGAGCCAGAGCTCGAACCCGAACCACGGGCACAGGAACCGGGCAAACGGGAATTCGTGCCCGATTGGCTTGCGGATATCTCCACGGAAGCCGAAGAGGTTCCTCCGGAACCCATTGAGGACACGCAGGAAGTCCAGACCTCCGAACCGGTGAAAGCTCAAGCGGAGCCGTCTGCTATGGAAGCCGGCGACGAAGATCAACCAGAGGTGCCAACCTGGGTCGAAGACCAGGCACCTGGCGCTACGTCGACAATTATTTCCTGGCTTGGCGACCGGCCCAGTGCCGAACCCAGTGAGGAAACCACTCTCGAACCGGCAGGAGAATCGCTTGAACCAAGTCAGCAAGCTTCCGCCTCTGAGGATGAGATCCCATCCTGGCTTGAAGGTCTGGATGTCGATGAAGAAGAACTAGGAGAAGCAGCTGCCCCTTCTGAAGGTGAAATTTCCGAAGCGGAAGAAGCCCCATCATGGCTTGCGGGCGTAGCAGATGCAGCCTCCGACATGGAAATGGATCTGGGAGAGACTGTCCCGGAGGAGCCACCGGTGGAAGCCCAACAACCCGAAGCAGGCCCAACATCTGAGCTTGAAAAGATGGGTGAAGAAGATGCCTGGTTGCGGGAGCTCGCAGAGACCGAAATCGAGGACGAACCAACTGCAGGTGATGAACTTCCAGATTGGGCTGCAGAACAGGGTGAGGCTGCGCCTGCGGCACCAGCGTCTGAGGTCCCCGACTGGTTAGAAGGCATCACCGAAACGGAAGGGGAGGCCTCGTTGGAGGCTGACTCAGAAGAACCCGAATGGCTCAGGGGGTTGGATATTGAAGAAGACATCTCTGAAGAACCATCCGTTACTGAGCGTCAGGACGTACCTGATTGGCTTCAGGGGATCGCAGAACCATCAAGCGTTCAAGAAGCATCGCCCACCGGCGTTGATGATCTCTCGTCGGCTGTTGACGAACAGGAAGCACCTGCCTGGCTGGAAGAAGTCTCTGAAAGTGAACTGCAAAGCCAACCAGAGCAGGTCGAGGATGAGCTGGATCTCGAATCTCTGCGTGAGTTCGAAGCTGAGTTGAGCGTCGAGCCCGAGCAGGAAGATGTGGTCACCCCAAGGTCTCCTGAAGCAATCGGTGTAGGCGAAGAACTTGACGACGAAGAAGTCTATCAATGGCTTGAATCCTTAGCCCAGGAACAGACCGACGCGCCAGCTCGCGAAGCAGCAAGCACGGCAGCCGAAACAAGTCCGGAAGAAACTGCGCCGATCATCGATGAGAGCGCCCCTCCGGAAGAACCTGAAGCAAGCCTGGATTGGCTGGCTGACCTGGCATCAGAACGCGGGATTGATGTTGATGTCACCGCTCAGGAAGATTCAAGTCAGATCGTCAGCGCAGCATCAGAAGTTGAAGAGACCGTCGAAGAGCAAGAACTTATCGAGGAAGAGCAGGAAGAAGCCCCCGATTGGCTTCGGGAGATGGCTTCAAGCCCGACAGACGAGACAGTTGTCGCCCCGCGCCCCCCGGTAATCGAGCCCGAGGCGATCGAACCTGAGCCCGAAGAGGCCCCGGAACCGGAGATCCCCGGTTGGTTGGACGAAGCGACGACGATAGCCGAAGATGTCCCCGCAGAACCCGGGGAGGCGGAGGTGCAAATCGCATCGGAAGAAGTTAGCGAACAGCCTCCTCAAGAGGTCGTCGAACCTTTCCATGTTCCCGAACCAGAATCGGCTGTCGAACAGCCACAGGCGGATCAGGAAGAAGCACCTGCTGAGCCTGAAGAACCTCAACCAGAGCCATCCCGGGTTGAGGCGGCTGACGTAACTATACAAACGCCCGAAGAAACCCCCTCGACACCGCCAGCGGTCGTCGAGCCGGCTCCTCCAGAACTGGAGCCTGAAATAGAGCCAGTGGCTGAACAGCAGGTTGAACCCG
>JASFUN010000202.1:0-4650 GCA_050050255.1 Anaerolineales bacterium
TGAAGTCATGGGCGTGATTGAGGCGATCAACCACCCGCGCGGGACGTTCAACGAGGCTGATCAACAACTGCTTTCTTCGGTCGCATCATGGGCCGCCGTCGCGCTGGATAATGCCAACCTGTTCCGCAGCGTCACTGAAGAGCGCAGTCGCCTTGAAACCACCCTGCGTGAGACTGCTGATGCGGTCGTGCTGACGGACAACAACGGTCGCATCATCCTCGTCAATCAAGCCGCAGGGCAGGCGTTCCGTATCAACCCCGAATTGGCAGAAGGACGTGACGCAGGTGAAATCTTCATCAACCACCCGCTCAGTGATTTGCTAATGGATGATGAGTTAAGCCTGCCCACCACAATGGAGATCACCACCCCCACCGAGCGGGTCCTCTATGCGACGATTAGCGAGATCACCGACGTCGGCCGCGTGGTTGTCATGCAGGATATCACCGCGTTGAAACAGATCGACCGGATGCGTTCGCAGCTTCTGGGAACCGCTGCACACGACTTGAAAAACCCGCTAAACGCCATCAGGCTGGGTGCCGACCTTCTTAACGATGCCGATCTCTCCGATCAGCAGCGTAAAGCATTGAACATGATGCAGCGCGCCACGGACAGCATGACCAATTTGATCACAGGGCTGTTGGAGACGATCCGGGTTGAATCCACCTCCAATGTCAGTTATGAACCATTCCAGATCAACGATTTAATTCGACGGGCTATCGAAGATCTGCGTCCGCTATCAGATGATCGCAACCAGAACGTAGAGTTTAAGCCTCCGGAAGAAACTCTGCTCATGATGGGGGATACCAACAGGCTCAACTCTGTGATGACTAACCTGCTTAGCAACGCGATCAAATTTTCCCAGGAAGGCGCGACGATTGAAGTCAAAGTGCGTTGGGATGAAGAAGAGGTCATTGTCAGCGTTATCGATAATGGCCCGGGTATTCCGGAAGATGAGATTCCTCGGGTCTTTGAACATTTATTCCGCGGACGAATAACGGTTCAAGATCCCAATAATCCAATCGAAGGGACTGGTTTAGGCCTGGCGCTGGCAAAGACGGTCATCGAGCAGCACGGTGGTCGTATATGGGTCACAAGCAAGGAAAACGAAGGCAGCACCTTCAGCTTCTCCCTTCCGAAGGAAGCGACGCCTAAGACGGGCTCCCTGCGGCAGGATCGTGATCCGGAACCCTGACAAGCCCGCTCTGAACCTGGACCTATGCGGATCGACCTGCATAGGTTTTTTTTATGTGTATATACTGTTACTTGGATATTCAGGTAGCAAGGAGGTCATCAAGTGAGCGAAACATTCCGTTTTGGATCCGTCGGGACGCCTAAATCGACGCCGAAAAAGCCCGGCGGCTCTATAGGCACAATCCAACACCTCTCCGATCAGGGGTTGCTTGCATTTGAAATCGGCTGGGTTAGATCGGTCCGGGTTTCAGAGAAAACTTGCCTGGCAATAAAAGAAGCGGGGCTCGAATCAGATGTGGCACTCAGCGTTCACGCTCCTTACTATTTCAACCTCAACGCCGATAGCGACGAATGGCCCAAGAGCAGAAAAAGGCTCATGGATGCCGCTCACTCCGGTTTCCTGGCCGGGGCTACCGATATCGTGTTTCATCCAGGTTCCTATTTCGAACAAGATCCGGAAGAAGTTCTCGAAGCGGCAATCCCGAGGTTAAAGGATTGCGCGGAAGAGCTTCAATCGAAGGACATCGATGTTACCTTGCGTCCCGAGACGATGGGCAAAGGCGCATTGCTGGGATCCTTGGAAGATACACTCGTCATGTCTAGCGAGATTAATGGCGTCGAGCCCTGCCTAGATTTCGCCCATCTACATGCCCGAGCGGGGGATGGCTCCGTAAACTCCTATGAGGAGTGGTCCGATATGTTGCAAGCATATTCGGAAGCGCTGGGGAAGAAAGCTCTGAAGAGGCTTCATTGCCATTTGTCCGGGATTGAGTACACCGACAAGGGTGAGCAAAATCACCTCATGTTAGCGGATTCCGATTTTGATCTCGAGGCTTTGATTAAAGCACTGAGCGATCATGATTGCGCGGGACGCATTCTTTGTGAAAGCCCTGAGCACATGGACAAAGATGCTCTGGTGATCAAGAAGGCCTGGCAGTCTGAGACCGAGGCATAACCAGCTGCCCCCAAGACCGGAATGTAGATTTATTCACAAGCAGGTATATGCCCGGCAGTATCTGTACAAATCTATTTCGTCAGCGTCTCTGCTTACGGGTCCGGGGATCTATGGCATCACGAAGGCCATCACCCAGGAAGTTAAATGCCAGCGTCAGGATCGTCAAAGCGATGCTTGGAAGAAGGATCATGTAGGGGCTGGTCCTCAAAGCCGGATAACCTTCACGGATCATGGTCCCCCAACTGGGCAGATCCTTGGCTGCGATGCCTCCCCTCCGGCTGGTCATCACCCCTAAGCCAATAAAACTCAAAGTAGCTTCGAGAAAGATATAGCCTGGTATCGCGATCGTTTCCATAACCAGCAAGGGTCCCAGGATGTTTGGCAGCAGGTGCCGGGTGATGATTTGGACTTCGTTCGCGCCGATTGATTTCGCGGCGCTGATATAGTCATTTGTCTTCTGACTGTGCACCATAGCGCGTGACAGTCGCGCCATTCCCACCCAATTAACAGCCCCGATGGCGATGAAAAGGAACAGCAGCCCACCGGTCTGTTGATTCAGCGTTTCGAGGATACCAAGCACGCCCTCGGTCTCGACGTACCAGAGTCGGAAAAATGATTGGATGCCGAGCACGATCAAAAATACGGGCAGCGAATAAAGGAAATCGACAAAGCGCATCATAGTTTCGTCGGTCTGGCCTCCGGCATAGCCCGCAACCGTGCCGTAGGTGATCCCAATGATGATGCTGACGGCTGAGGCGACGAGCGCCACGCTGAGCGAAGTCCGTGTAGCGTACACGGTGCGGGTGTAGAGATCCCTTCCGACGCGATCTGTGCCGACAAGAAATACTTTACAGCCAGGATCTTCAAGGAAAGTGCCGTACCAATGACACTCTTCCAGCCTTTCCTGATCGGGCTCAAATCGTGTCATCGGCACTTCCCGGATGTGTTCGAAGCTGGCGAAATCCGGGTCATAGGGCGTGATCCATCGCGCAAAAACAGCCATCCCGACGAATAGAATCAGGATGAACAGGCTCACCACAGCCGCACGATGGCGTTTGAACCCTCGCCATCTATCTCCCCATAACGAACCACGTGGAGGCGCAAGGGGTTGTTCATCCTTCTTAATTCTTGGCCGTAAGGCGCTCAGCCGATCAACCTGAAGCGCAGGTGTTGGATCTGGTGCATGGGCTTGAGCCTCAAACCAGGCCACAGCTTCCTTCGCACGCACGCTTTGAGGCGCCAGTTCATGCGCTCTCTTAGCGTAAGCCAATCCCGCGGTTGCGTCAGACAAGGCCGCCAGGATCAGCCAGGCCTCATGCCGTTCAGGACGCCACTCAAGCGCCTTGAGCGCCATCCGCCGGGCTTCAGACTTCATGCCAGCCTGGAGCGCCGCAGAAGCATATCTGACAGCAGATTCGTACTGCTCGTTTACCTCACGCATCATCATCCTGAATTTTTAACACAGTGCTCACAGATGCTCCCGTTAACCATTTGAACCGCTGTATGAGATCCGTGGGTCAAGGAAGACATACAAAATATCAGCCAATAAATTTCCAACAACCAGGATGACAGCAAACACAAAGATGCTTCCACTTAGCAAGAAATATTCACTTTGAAAGACGCTGTCAACCATCACTCTCGCCAGGCCGTTTATTCCGAAAATGTTCTCAATCACGACCATCCCGGGCAGAAGCGCGACAAACAGAGGGCCTAAGACGGTCACAGTGGGGATGAGCGCATTCTTGAGCGCATGCACAACCAGGACCATGCGCTCGCGCAGCCCTTTTGCACGCGCAGTTCGGATATAGTCCTCGGATAGAACCTCTAAAAGACTGCTGCGGGTCAGACGGGCTATCGTCGCCGAGATTGATATTCCGAGCGTGATCACCGGCAGCGCTGCATGACGGAAGAAGTTCAGATCCAGAGGGGGAAAAATGCCCAGCGTAAATGGAGGATCTGCCCCCCAGAATGCAATCGGGAACCAGTCGAGCCTCAAGCCAAGGACGTAAATTAACACCGGTGCGATGACAAGGTTGGGGATCGAAATTCCAATTACCGCGATGAACGTGGCGGCATAATCTAACGGCTTTCGGTGACGCAGCGCAGCGATGATTCCTGCCACCACCCCGATGATGAGACCCGTCAAAATCGACATCAAACCTAATTGAAGGCTGACTGGCAGCGCGGCTGAGATGACCTCATTGACATCTTGATGACGTGTGCGCAGGAGAGGTCCGAAGTCCCCTTTAAGGATGTTGCCGACGTAAATCAGGAATTGCTCCTGGAATGGCCGGTGCAGACCATAGCGAGTCTCCATCATCAGCCGCACATTTTCCGGCAGGCTATGACCGCCAGCTGTCGATTCAAATGGTCCATATGGTTGCAATCGCACCATCAAGAACGAGAAGAAGAGGATTGCAATCAGAACCGGAATCGACAGTAATATCCTTCGCAAGATGTATCGGTACATCAATCCAACCTTTTCGCCCCCTCTGTTTCTGGGT
>JASFUN010000203.1:0-4647 GCA_050050255.1 Anaerolineales bacterium
CGCAAAATCGCCGAATTGTATGCACAGCGCTTCCTGGAAAGAAGCGAGTACCCGAGCTGGGCGCTTGCCAGCAAGGACATCTGGCTGCCGGAGAGCATTCTAAGCGCGTGAACCGAGCGCAAGGCGACGCCGTGACCCCACGGTAGAGATTGAACACCGTGGAACGACATCGTACGTTCTGCAATATGAATTGTTTTCTAGCATCAGGCAGCCAGGCAGGTCGCCTGGAAATAACGCGGATGATTTCTCGAGTTTGACCTTTCGTTTTTTCAGGCATAGACTACGGGTGTGCTCGCAAGGGTCCACGCTGCAGCCGTCGTTGGGCTGGAGGGGGAGATCGTCGAAGTGGAAGTGGACACGGCGCGCGGGCTTCCCTCCTTCCCGATTGTAGGGCTACCGGATACAGCCGTTCAGGAGAGTAAAGAACGGGTTATGGCGGCGATTAAGAACGCCGGCATGATCTTTCCGCGCGGGCGCGTGATCGTCAACCTGGCGCCGGCTGATCTGCGCAAAGAAGGGCCAGCCTATGACCTTCCTATCGCGTTGGGTGTGCTGGCGGCAACCGGACAGATCAAGCGCGATTGGCTGGAGGAGATCATGGCGGTGGGCGAACTGTCACTCGATGGCAGCCTGCGCCACATCCGCGGGGTGCTCCCCATGGCGGTGCTGGCGAAGGACCACGGCGTCCGGGCGATGTACGTCCCCGCTGCAGATGCTCCTGAAGCGGCGGTCGTCGAGGGGCTGGACGTGTATCCGGTTGAGAACCTCACTGCGCTCGTCAACCACCTCACCGGTGTGATCCCACTTGAACCAGTTGAATCGATTTCCCTGGCGGACGTCGCGTTGGAATGGCCAATCGACTTTGAGGATGTCAAGGGTCAGGAGCATGCCAAGCGAGCCCTGGAAGTGGCCGCTGCCGGCGGACATAACCTTTTAATGACCGGGCCGCCGGGCGCGGGTAAAACCCTGCTGGCGCGTGCGTTGCCCTCGATCCTTCCATCCATGCGCTTCGACGAAGCGCTCGATGTGACGCGCATCTACTCGGTCGCTGATCAGCTTTCAGTCGAAACCCCGCTGATCCGTACAAGGCCTTTTCGGGCTCCTCACCACACGATATCAAATGCAGGATTGGTTGGTGGTGGAAACTGGCCGCGTCCGGGCGAAATCTCGCTGGCTCACAGGGGAGTGCTGTTTCTGGATGAGCTGCCTGAGTTTGGCCGCAAAGTGCTCGAGGTCATGCGCCAGCCGCTGGAAGACAAGATCGTCACTATCAGCAGGGCGCGCGGTTCGCTTTCATTTCCTGCGAATTTCATGCTCGTCGCAGCTATGAACCCCTGTCCTTGCGGTTATTTCGGCGATACGCGGCGAGAGTGCACCTGCACCCCGGCCACAGTCACACGCTACCAGAAGCGCATATCGGGTCCCTTGCTGGATCGCATCGATATCCACGTCGAGGTGCCGCGCGTCGACTTTGAGAAACTGTCCTCCGATCGCATTGGCGAGCGATCTGCAGATGTGCGAGAGCGCGTGGAACGCGCCCGGGAGCTGCAGCGGGAACGATTTAGAGACACCGCGCTGGCTTGCAACGCCGATATGGGTCCTGGCGAGATCCGCAAATACGCTGCGGTAGGTGACGCGGGTAAATCACTCATCCAGCAAGCAATGAAGCAGATTGGTCTGACGGCACGCGGCTATCACCGCGTGCTCAAGCTCGCCCTCACGATCGCCGACCTGGCCGGGGTAGGTGAAATCGAGACCGTGCACCTCGCCGAAGCGCTCCAGTTTCGCCCCAGAAGGTGGGCGTAGCCCCGCACGTTGATCCCCAGCCCTTGCGTCAAGAGTCGAACGAGTCTAACGTTAGGCGTAATAGCCTGGAAGCTTTTCAATAACGGCATGTGAGGCTGACGCTCATGGATGCAATGGGTTACTTACGACGGTTACAGACGCAGGTCGGGGCGAGGCGGGCAGGTACCATGGGTGAGGCGGACGCCAGAGCCTGGCTCGTGAACGTTCTGTCTGAACTTGGAGTTCAAGCCGAGCAGGTCGAATACAAGTTTATCGGCAGCCCATTGGTGCGTTACTCGATCAGCATGCTTCTCAACCTGGTCTTGTTTGTACTGCTGCTTCTCAGCCGGCAGCTGCATCCCATCATCGTCCTATTGGGCGTTGTCCTGCATCAGCTTTACGTCAGCCGGCTGCATCCGCGCCTCATGCTCAGATTGGCGCGCACGAAGAGCAAGAACGTCCTGGTCAGCCTCGATAAACCGTTCGAGAAACACCTCGAGAACCCCGAGAAACCAGCGGTCTTGATCTGCGCGCACTATGACACTCCTCAGAACCTGCCGCGCTGGATTGTGCGCATGATCAAGATATTGAACTCTGTCGGTCCGCTGCTCACGATGACCTTATTGGGATTATTCGCATGGTTATTCCTGGAGACCGTCTTCGAGTTGATGGTCATGGTGTTTGGAGTGGGTGCGGGGGCATACGCTGCCCTGCGAGCTTCGTGGAACGATGTTGGCTACTGGATCATGATCGCTGTTTTCGTGCCTCAGTTGATCCTGATCAGCGTCTACATGCTGGATCTGCTGCTTCGCGATCACGGAGACAGTCCGGGCGCGGATGACAATGGATCGGGGGTAGCCCTGGTCCTCGAGATGATCGACCGATTGCGGGAAGCGCCTCCTGCCAACCTGGAGACCTTTTTTGCTTTCTGGGGTGCAGAGGAGTTGGGCTTGTACGGTTCCCGTCAATTTGTGCGCCAGTACGGGGAAAAACTTGATAAGAAGAACACGTACATTATCAACGCGGATGTCGTCGGTGTGGGTGAAACCCTTCTCGTGCACACCGGCCAGGGGGTCATCTTTCGCCGGCAAACGGACCCGCAGATCGTAGCGGCACTGATTGATATCTGCGAGCGGCATGACGTGCCTTATACGCGCAGCTGGGAATCGCCTATCTCAGGAGGCAGCTCAGACCACGCCGAGTGGGTGGATAGGGGCTTCACCAAGGCGATCTCGCTCTTACGTGAAAATCCCAGGAGATTGAGTTTGCCGGCGCGTGCCCTCGCGTTCCTGCTGCGGGTACCGGATCCAAGTCAATTCGACATCCAGCATGTGCATTCGCCAAGGGATACGATCGATGTGATCCGAGCTGATGTTTTGGCGCATACGGTCGACGTGTGCGAAGCCTACGTCCGCTGGGTAGACAGCCAGGCGCTTGGAAAAGAAAGCGCTCAAGGGCCATCTTGAATGTGGCTGCCAGTGGCAGCGATGTGCACGCATCATTTGTGCGCAACTTAATTGCTCGCTAAAATCAGTGTGGTTGACTCTGAATATTCTCATCGCTGGAGGAAGCAGGTATCGATGGCAGATGTACACCCTGATCTGGTGCGCGTAATCATCTCGGAAGCAAAACTGCAAGAACGTGTGAACGAGCTTGCGGAAGCGATCACGGCGGATTACTCGGAGAGCGACGAACTGTATTTGATCGGAATACTCAAAGGAGCTTTCATTTTTCTCGCTGATCTTGCACGCAGGATCGAGGTCCCTCACATCGTTGATTTTATGGCGCTCTCCAGCTACGGACAGACGACGACGACGACCGGCGCAGTGCGAATCCTGATGGACCTGCGCGAGCCGATCGAGGGAAGGAACATCTTGCTCGTCGAAGACATCGTCGACAGCGGTCACACGATTTCCTACCTCTATAAAACGCTGATGGGCCGCCGGCCTGCTAGCCTGCGAACCTGCGTGCTCCTGCAGAAGGAGCGCGAGGCGCTGGATGTACCGATCGATTACCTGGGCTTCACCATCCCGGACGTTTGGGTCGTGGGTTATGGGCTGGATTTCGCCGATCATTACCGCACGTTGCCGTTTATCGCTGAGCTTAAGAAGGAAGTCTACGAGGGGACCTAGGATGATGACCCAGCAGGTCGATGTGGGTAACGAATCACCGGGCTAATTGTTATCCCTTGTGAACATTGTCAGGGAGATCATAATGCATCCTTTGCTTAATTCCGGATTACAAGATGGAGCGCTGAATGGGGGTTGCTGATGTTGACCTTTCCTGAAACCCTGGACGCTCTGGAACGCGTCCGCGAGCAGTTGAAGTCCGTCAGCGAGCTTGAAGCTGCGGTCGAGGCCGTAGCGGAAGACCTCGCTGAATACGTGACGCTCCTGCGCTACTCACATGATAAAAACTTTGAGTCTGCGGAGGAGGCGCTTAAATACATCGACAGCGTGCTTATCCCACAGATGCGGGGTATCCGCGATACCCTGCGAACCGGAACCGACGACTCTTTGAAGAAATTAAAGGTCGCTCACGAGCAGATGGATCGGCTCGTATTGAGGATGCAGATGGTCATCAATGGTGACGTGGACGGTTTGCTGCCTTAGCCTATCGCAGTCCGTAAGATAAAATCCCGGGTAGTACGCTCCCGGGATTTTTTTTATTGTCTTTTGAAGCTCTGTGCGAAACTAGTTCATGTTGAGCTTTACGTCGAATCCACGTTTGGCCGCCTCGCTGACGAAAGTGCTTCCATCCATAGCCTTCTCCAGGGCGATCGCGCCAGGTGGGATGTTCCCCTTCGCGACGGCATGTGTGAGGATCGAGGCGTGCCATCCGGTGCCTTGCTCCATCGCTGTG
>JASFUN010000204.1:0-4646 GCA_050050255.1 Anaerolineales bacterium
CTGCGCATCCCCACCCACGCGCGAGACCGAAATGCCTGCGTTGATGGCAGGCCGGATGCCGGCATTGAAGAGATCCGATTCAAGGAAGATCTGGCCGTCCGTGATCGAGATGACGTTGGTAGGAATGTAAGCGGAGACGTCACCAAGCTGCGTTTCAATAATCGGCAGCGCGGTCAGCGAACCACCCGATCCGGATACCTTCATAATCTTGTAGCGATCCTTGCCCTCCATTGCCTCGAGTGCTTCTTCGGCGTTATCCTTTGCCAGAGGTCCGGAGTAGACCTCATCGTTGACTGCATCGCCCGGAGCCACCTCTCCTTCATGCCCTTCAGGGACGATAACGAAATCATCCGCGTGACGCACTGCCCGTTCCAAAAGCCGGCTGTGCAGATAAAACACATCACCAGGATAGGCTTCACGGCCAGGTGGACGCCGCAAGAGCAGCGAAACCTGCCGGTAGGCCCAGGCGTGTTTGGTCAGGTCGTCGTAGACCACCAGTGCGTCTTTGCCTTGTTCAGCGAACTGCTCCCCGATCGCACAGCCAGCATAAGGGGCGATGTACTGCAGTGCAGCTGGTTCATCGGCTGCCGCCACCACGACGATGGTGTGCTCCATGGCGCCGTATTTTTCCAACGTCGCCACCGTGCGGGCGACACCTGCACGCTTCTGGCCAATCGCGACATAGATGCAGGTCAGGTCCTTGCCGACCTGGTTGATAATCGCATCTATCGCCAGTGCGGTCTTCCCCGTCTGCCGGTCACCAATGATCAACTCACGCTGGCCACGACCGATGGGGATCATCGCGTCAATAGCCTTGATGCCCGTTTGAACTGGTGTGTCAACATCTTTGCGCTCGACGATCCCGGATGCGATGCGTTCTACTGGCCGAAATCCATCGTTCTGGATCGGTCCACGACCATCAATCGGCTCCCCCAGCGCGTTGACCACACGCCCGATCATGGCATCGCCCACTGGAACCGAAACGATGCGCCCGGTGGTTGTGACCAGGGTGTCTTCCTCGATCTCGTCATACTCCCCCATGATGAGCACGCCGACCGAATCACGCTCGAGATTAAACGCGATACCCATGACGCCATTTTCAAATTGGACGAGTTCCTGGGCGCGGACATCTGATAACCCAGAAACGCGGGCGATGCCATCGCCCGCTTCGATCACTGAACCGACATCTTTAAGTTCGATTTCTGCTGAAAATTCCTCGATTTGCTTCTGTAGATCGCTGGAGAGGTTCTTGACCAGATCCGACATTGGCCCTCCTGTATAAGGGTCTGGCTGGATAAATTCTATTAAATCGAGCTTATCGCTTGCGAGAAGACCTGCTGCCAGAAATCGGGCAGCAGGTAACGTCAAATGACATTAAATGGGCGTTTGCACACCGCTGAAAATCATACCTGAAGGCATCCGTTTTGTCCAGCAAATCACAATCCACGGCTGCATCTCCGGCTATTCTGTACCTACGGGGCCGCGTTTTTGTCCCTGCCCAAGTTGTACGGAGCGCTCGTAAGCCGCCCAGATCGCACGCGACAACGCCGTCCGGAAGCCAGCCTTCTCGAGATAGTAAAGCGCTGCAGCCGACGTCCCACCCGGCGAGGTGACCTGGTTGCGCAACCTGGCCATATGGCGTGGTGAGTGCTCATAAAAAGCCACAGATCCCTTCAGCGTCTGAACAACTAACTGCTCAGCGATTCGCCTTGGAAAGCCAAGATGTACACCCGCGTCGACCATCGCTTCCATGAAGAGGAACGCATAGGCTGGACCTGTGCCGGACAAAGCTGTAGCCATGTCCAGGTAATCCTCATCCTGAACGTAGATTTCCTCGCCAAACGCGCTCAGGACTGCGCGGGTCTGCTCAAGCTGACGGCCGTTGACCGCCGGAGTGGCTGTCCAGACCGTAATGCCTTGAGCCACCTGTGCCGGCGTGTTTGGCATCGAGCGAACAACGGATGTATGCCCTGTGCCTTTTGTTAACGTTTCCAAGGTTGTGCCTGCCACGATCGAAATTACGAGTGCGGCTTCAGGGATGGCCCCATGGACATCATCCATGACCTGCTGCACGGTCTGCGGTTTGACGGCCAGGATGATGATATCAGCGTCGAGGACGGCAGAGTGATTGTCTGTCGTGGTCCGGAAACCATATTCTTCGTGCAACGCTGATAAACGGGCTTCACGCGGGCCAGAAACCATAATCTGCTCGGGCTGCAAGTCCCCAATCGCGAGCAAACTCTTCGCCATCGCCTCGCCCATAACTCCGGGTCCAATAATGGCAATCTGTTCTTTGTCTAGCATCGTTAACTCCTATATCTAACCCACTCAGGCACCATTCCGCAGCCCGCTGGTCAAATTATTTACCTGGTAACAACTATCGATCAGGGTTTGGCGAAGTAGCGCAGTGCTACGCGGATGCGTTCTTCTACGTCCTCGGCAGTATCTTCCGGGATAGATTGAACCGCTGCCTGGGCTTCCACAAGATTGTATCCCAGCGAAGTTAAGGCATCCAGTACCTCGGTATCTAACTCGCTCGGCGGTTCTTCTTCTATGATCGGACCACTGAGCACGTCCTTGAGGTTGAAAATGATCTTCTCACCGGTCTTCTTTCCAACGCCCGGAACTTGAGCGAGCACCCCGGCCTGTTTGTTTGCGACCGCAGAACGAAGGACCTCGGGCGAAAGATGGGAAAGGATCGCAAGGGCCAGTTTCGGTCCAATTCCGGAGATACCTAAAAGTGTCTTGAACAAAGAGAGCTGCTCGGAGGTGCTGAATCCGTATAGGGAAAGTTCATCCTCGCGTACGACCAGATAGGTGTGGATGAAGAATGGCTTCCCGACCTCAGGGCCCGCATCATGTACGGATCTCGTGATGGCTATGCGAAATCCTATACCGTTGACTTCAAGGATCAGGATCTCCTCTTCGACGTGTTGGACGACACCACGGATGGAGGAAATCATTCGGAAGCCTCGATTCGATCCTGCAGAGCAGCGCTGTGCGCATGGCATATCGCCACAGCCAGAGCATCAGCCGCGTCATCCGGCGTAGGTAACACCTGCATAGTTAGAAGCATCTTGACCATGCGCTGCATCTGTCCTTTATCGGCAGCCCCGTATCCGGTGACCGCTATTTTAATATCCTGCGGCGTGTATTCCTCGATGGGTAAGCCGGCATTGGCTAAAGCGAGTAAGACCACCCCCCTGGCCTGCCCGACGCTGATCGCCGTGGTCACATTCTTCTGGAAAAAAAGGCGCTCAACGGCAGCCTGGTTGGGCTCATACCGCTTGAGCAGCGCCTCTAATTCCGTATGCAATTTTATCAACCGCCTGGGCATGGGCTGTTGCGATGAGGTCCGAATGACACCGTAGTCCACGAGTTCAAGCGAAGCGTCGGAACTGCGCCGGACCAAACCAAATCCTGTGAGTGCTGTCCCTGGATCGATTCCGATGACCAACATCGCGTGCGGCGCAGTCGATCTCTTACCTAGGCAGCTTCAAGCAACTCGAGAGCGTCGTCTGAAACCAGGAGGTTGGAGTATACGTTCTGGACGTCATCAAGGTCTTCAATGCGCTCGATTAAGCGCATGGTTTTAACCGTTTGCTCAGTCGGCAGATCGAGCGTCGAATTGGGGACCATGCGCAGCTCGGCTTCATCCGGCTTCAATCCGGATGCCCGCAGCGCGTCGTTGACTGTTTTAAACAGCTCAGCCGGCGTGAAAACCTCGATCTCCTCATCTCCAATGATCACGTCTTCCGCACCCGCCTCTACGGCAACTTCAAAGACTTCGTCAGGGTCAACCTTTTCCGCGTCGAAGTAGAAATATCCAGCCCTATGAAATTGCCAGGCGACCGATCCAGCGTCAGCCATGTTTCCGCCTGCATCGGCCAGGGTATGCCGGAGTTCCGCAACGGTGCGGTTGCGATTATCCGTGACGACATCGATCATGAGTGCGACGCCGTGTGGTCCGTAGCCCTCGTAAGGAATCTGTTCCAGGGCAGCCGCGTCTCTGTCCTCACCTGTCCCACGCTTGATGGCACGCTCGATATTGTCCTTGGGCATGTTTTCTGATTTCGCCCGGTCGATCGCCAGTCGCAGCGTGAAATTGACTTCTGGATCTCCGCCACCTTCGCGCGCTGCAATGGCAATCTCACGTGCCAAGCGCGTGAAAATCGCGCCGCGCTTGGCGTCGTTAGCAGCCTTCTTGCGTTTAATCGTTGACCACTTGGAATGTCCAGACATAGCACACTCTTCCCGATTGCGTTTAATAAAGGGGCAGAATGTCGCCCTCAAGGACGTTTCTGCGATTATACCATTGCGGCTTAACCCAAGACAATCAAAGCCTGCCTCTAATCACTGCCCGAAAGCAGAGTTTCGAGTTTGTTGAGCGTGTCAACACTCTGGCCGCGATAATGATTGTTTGCATAAACCAGGGTCAGGGGCGCTGCCGAATCGAGTTCATTGATGCGCGCAACCCACGGCTCAAGTTCCTCTTCCCGGTATGTGTAATCATAGCGCTCATAAGCATGTTCATGCCGCCACCATTTCTCGGCATTGCGGCCATGAAAGCGAACGTACGCGATGTCGCTCGTCACCTTTGCAATCGGCGGCATCAAGCCCTTCAGACGGGGCTCATCTACACAGCA
>JASFUN010000205.1:0-4630 GCA_050050255.1 Anaerolineales bacterium
AGGCCGGATTCGATCGCGCTCTGGAGTTCAACCGAATCGGTCGCAACGAACTCGCTCGCTTCATGGCACTCGGCGCAGGTCTGATTGAAGATGCGGCTGCCGTTAGGCGAGCTGATGAAACCTGCCAGAGCGTCGATTTCGTCTGTGGAAAGATCCGCGCTCCAGGCGGGCATACCTTCTGAGTGCCGGCCTTGAGCGATGACCTGATGCAGGTTGGTGTTCGGGGATACGTCGATAGATGGCCCGTGGCAGCCAGAGCAATTTTCCTGGTAGAGCCTGGCTGTCGGGTCGCCGGTGGATTCTTCAGCCGGCGGTGGCGTCTCCCGCAAAGCCTGGACGGTCAGGCCTAGGATGCCGATGACGGCAAGTGCCGTGACGCCGATGATGACTGGCCGGTCCAGGAAATGCCTCTTCGTGCCTTTGTCCAGGAAGGGGAGCGCGATGAGCAGCAGGATCGCGATCGTCGGCAGGACGAAGACGCCGATGACCTCTAACGACCCGGGGAAGTATTTCAACAATTGAAACAGGAAGAGGAAATACCACTCGGGTCGAGGCGTGTAGGCTGTATCTCCGGGGTTGGCTTGTTCCTCCAGCGGGGCGCCGATGAAATAAGCGACGGCTACCAGCGCGATGAAGACGACCAGGGCGATGACCGCATCCTTGACCAGCAGGTCCGGGAAGAAAAGGACACCCTTCTCCTTCTCTTTCTTATAGCTCTCGAGGATCTCCTTCTTTTCCTGTTCGTCCATGCTTACTTCTCCCTCTTCGGGACCGAGCTGATGCCAAGGCGCACGATGAGATACAGATGGATCCCCAGCAGGGCCAGCAGCGTCGCTGGCAGGAACCATACGTGCACGCCGAAAAAGCGTGCCAGCGTAACGGCGCTCAATTCGCTGCCGCCGCGCATCACGCGCAGGATCCACTCTCCGACCAGGGGGGTCACCTCGGCGATACGTGTGCCGACGGTGGTCGCCCAGTACGCCTTCTGATCCCAGGGCAGCAGGTAGCCCGTGAACCCGAAGCCCATCACGACCAGCAGCAGCCCAACGCCCGTGAACCAGGTCACCTCGCGCGGGAACTTATAGGAGCCATAGAAGATCACGCGCAGCATGTGCAAAACGGTCAGCAGCACCATCGCGCTGGCCCCCCAGTGGTGCAGCCCGCGGATCAGCCAGCCCATCGGTACCTGGGTTGTGATGTACTGCACGCTATCGTAGGCTTGATCAGGGGAAGGGACGTAATAAATCGTCAGCAGGATACCGGTGACGATCTGGTTGATGGCGGTAAACAACGTAGCGCTGCCCAGCGTGTAGAACCAGTTGACTTTCGGGACTTTGCGGACAAAGATCGTCTCCCAGACTGAACGCCAGCCTATGCGTTGATCGAGCCAATCTGCGACTCTGGTTGCCATGTCACGCTCCTTCTATGAACAATTGACCGTCTTCGACTTTGACTTCAAATCGATCCAACGGTCTCGGTGGGGGACCGGAGAGGACATTGCCTTCCTTGTCGAAGACGCCATTATGGCATGGGCAGAAGAATTGATCCTGGTCTTCAATCCAGCGCACCCGGCAGCCCAGGTGCGAACAAATATTGGACATGGCTATGTAGTCACGCCCATCCTCGGTGAGCACATAGGCCGAAAGTTCTTCCTGGTTTACGATCCAGCCTGTCTGGCGCTCGATCGTGGCCTTGAACAGCGTCGGCGTGCCGATCTCAATCTTGTTCGTTGCGCCAAGCGGGATCAACCCCGAGCTTTCCTGCTCCTGAAGTGCCGGACCGACGACATAAGCGACGGCAGGGATGACGAAACCAGCACCGAGCAGCACACCGATGGCCCAGGTGGCAGTGCTCAGAAATTCCCTGCGAGTCACTTCCTTCTCTTCACTCATACCTGCTCCTCCTTGGAAAAGCGCTTACTCTTGCGGCGCACCGGCCTCAATCCACTGGCGCAGGAATTCCAGCTCCTGGTCGCTCAATTGAGCGAAATGGGGCGTTGGACCGGATAATTTCTGAATGATCAAACTGCCATCGGGGTCGCCGGGCACGATCACGGGTCCGTCCTGACCACCCTCCATCAGGCTGGAATAGGTCGTGACGTTCAAGCCGGCTAACGCGCCTTCGTCGTGACATCCCGAGCAATTCGCGGACAATAGCGGACCCACCGTTTCGGAGTAGTTGAGAGGCCGGTCACGCAGATCCAGTTCGACCTCTTCTGTTTCCTCGACCGGCGGCCCTAGCTCGGCCAGTTGATCCTGGAGCACGTCCCGCAGGCTGGGGGCGTCGAACCCGGCATATTCCCATACATTCCCATGGCAGGCACTGTTCGAGCAGAAGGATGAATTGTCGGTTCCGCCCGGATTGCCGGTCGTGTGGCAGTTCTGGCAGCTTTCGTCGAAAGCCTCGTGATGCAGCGTGATCCAGTTCGAATTCAGGTGGGACTGCGGTTCGGGTCCGCGGCTGATCTCAACTTCAGCGATGAAGTCGTCTGGGCCGGCGACAACCGGGATGGAATGGCACAAGTTGCACTCCAGACGGATGGCTTCCTGTTCGACGTTGAGATGTTTGCCATCATGGCAGCGGAAGCAGCCAGGCGAATCTTTGTGGCCGACGTTATCCGGGTGGCTCTTCCAATCCGATCTTTGTTCGGGGAATACGCTGTCCAGGTAGGCTGATTGCAGCGCTTCGATCGCCTCATCGACGAGCAGCTCGTTGGCCTCGAAGAACTCCGGGTAGTAGACGCGGTAGTAATCCCTGAGCCCGGCAATGCCAGAGACAGCCTGTTCGCGCGTCGGATATCTAAGATGGTAAACCTCCTGCGCTTTGAGGCGGATTTCCGGAATCTCGCTGGAGATTTGCTGCCTGGCCATCAATTGGTTGATGGTGTCTTCTGGCGGGTAGACGAGGTGGGTGATGCGGTTATGGCAGGTGATGCAGTCCATCTCCTTGAGCTGATCCTGGCGGATATTTTCAGGATTCATATTGGCGTCCAGGTTTAGATACTCGACCACGGACCCATCATCCTGGACGACCTGTACATAGGGGATGTTCTGCTCAGCGCGATCCGTGGCGTAATAATAAACCGGGTTCTCGATGTGCCAGTGAATCCCGCGCCCCAGTCCCTGTCGTTCTGAACCGCCACCGGTTTTAAGTGTCAGGTAGATGCTAATAGGGGTGTTGTCGATGTTGGGCTCAAAACGCTTCAACTCAACGAGGGTGTCGGCGGAAAATTTTTCCGGAAAATGGCAGCGTTCACAAGTCTCACGCGCCGGCCGAAGTTCGCCGGCTTCAATGGGGAACTCGTAGGTCTTGAACATGGTGGCGAAAATATGCTTCATATCCCCGGCCTTGCGCGTAATGCGCGTGGCTATGAAACCGCGACCGATGTGGCATTCGACGCAATCCACGCGGGCGTGTGGGGAGATCAGGTATGCGTTGAATTCAGGCGGCATCGTATGACAAGCGGTGCCACAGAATTCAGGCGAGTTGGTGTAATCCCATCCATAAGCAGCCGCGATGAGGAAGAGCAGCGTCACCACACCCAGGGCGGCGTATGGAAGGATCCTTCTGCTGAGCGGGGCATCGGTTGGGGGGAAGAAAAAAGACTTCAGCTTTGAGCCGAATCGGCGCAACATGCGTTCTCCTCCTTATTCACGGTGATGGGCAGCGACGGAGTCAGTTCTCTGGCGCGCCGGCCTCAATCCAGGCGGTCAACTGGTCAAGCTCCTCCTCAGTGAGCTGACCGGGATGACCACCGGCTTGCTGTACCTGGATAACCATACTCGCTGCGGGATCACCAGGCACGATCCCGGGCCCGCTCTTACCCCCCTCGAGTGCATCCTCGTAGGTATGGAGCGAGAGCCCCCCGACGGATGTTATACCATGACATGTGCCACAGCGGTTGCGGAAAAGCGCCTCGAAGCCCCCGCTCCACGTTTCAGCCTGGACGCGGACGGTGGTGGGTGTCGGCGGCAGGGTGGGCGTGGCTTCCGGGACGCTGGTGACGTAGATCGGCGCGGATTCGCCAGGCGGAATGGTGGTGATGCTCGTGTCCTCAAAGGTGACGAAAGCCACCAACCCGACGAGCATCACGGCGCTCAGGAGCGTCGCCACCGGTATGAACACCCTGCGGCGTTCGGCCAGGGTCTTTGGATCGGGTTCTTTAGGTACGCTGTGTTCAATGCGCCTGAGTTCAAGCGGATGTTCCTCTTCCATTTCGTGGCGCGTGAGGTATCCGGTGAACATGCTCTTGTTGAAGTGTTTGAGGTGCACGTGATAGACGTGCCAGAGCAGGATCGAGAGCACTGCCAGAATCGCCTCGCCTCCGTGTGCAGCCTTGGCGGCCGGGATATATTCCCCGGGGAGTAATTTGGTGGTGGCGATCGGGTTCCACATCATGAAACCGGTGATCGCCATGATCAGCGTACCCCACACGACCGCCAGATATTCTGCTTTCTCAGCGTAGTTATAGCGGTCATACTGCGCTTTTTCCTTGCGCAGGCCCAGGTAAAAGAGCACGTCCTGATACACATGCTTGAGGTCTTCGAAGACGGGTATCATCGAAAGGCGCACACGTTTGACCCACACTCGGTAGAGCAGGGCAATGATGTGGTAGACGCTTACCAGCATC
>JASFUN010000206.1:0-4623 GCA_050050255.1 Anaerolineales bacterium
TGGATTCGATTGGAAAACGGATCGTGTTCCGCTCTCGCCAACCGGGAGATTTAATTCAACCACTCGGCATGCAGGGCAGGATGAAGGTCTCAGACTTGATGATAAACCGGAAGGTCCCCAGGTTGGCGCGTGAAAACTGGCCGCTGCTTATCTCGCAGGGAGATGTCGCGTGGGTGCCGGGCCTTCACGTAGCCCACCCCTTCCGGGTGACGGCGGATACCCACAACACCCTGCGGTTGGCTGTGAAGAAGCCACGGGACTTTCCTCCATGACGTTGACCCGTTGGCATCTCTTTGCTAGAATGCCGGTCAGCTTGTAGCTTCAAGCTGCACAATTGAATATGGGAGATCAGCGTATGGGTCTCAGCGAAGACTATGAGACCACGAGGTGGAGGTTCCCCACATTGGAGTGGGGTTAACCTGGGTACATCACCAGGGAAAATCGAACAAATCAGCGGATGCCTCCGGAGCCCGCCACAGGCTTCCCTCTCCCTTCCAGAAAAGTGTGTGTCGAAAACCCTGCGGTGACGCGGGGGACAAAACACAGCACGGTGGCCGGATGTTGTCCTGCACGGGCAGATCATCCGCAGTTGCTGGAAGGGCGTAAACGTCTGATTAAAGGCACGCCCTGCGTGCCTTTTTTGTATGCAAAAAGTAGCTGGGGTGCTCGTGTGATTGAAATCTACAGGTCGGATTCATGGAGGAAATCATGACAAAGGATATCTTGAGCAGGGCTAAAGACGATGGCGTGAAGTTCATATGCCTGCAGTTTACTGATGTGACCGGCACAGTAAAGAGCGTGGACATACCTGTGAACCGTCTTGAATCGGCGTTAGCGGAGGGCGTTTGGTTCGATGGATCATCTGTGGAGGGGTTCGCCCGCATCCAGGAAAGCGATATGCGTTTGGTCCCCGATAAAGACACATACGCTGTGCTGCCGTGGTCACAGGAGGAACGCAAGCGGGCTCGAATATTCTGCGATATCTACCTGCCGGATGGAAACCCATTCCCCGGAGACCCGCGCGGCGTCTTAAGGCGGATTTTGAAAAGCATTGAGAAAAAAGGATGGAGCTACAACGTCGGGGCAGAACCAGAGTTCTTCCTCCTTAAGCGCAATGGACCGGAGAGCATTCACCCGGTTCCCCATGATGTCGGCGGTTATTTTGACTTTTCTGCCAGTGACGAAGCACAGCGCGTCCGGACGGAACTGATGCTTGCGCTGGCGAGCATGGGCTTAGAGGTCGAGATGGGGCATCACGAAGTTGCCCTTGGCCAGCACGAGATTGATTTCCGGTTCTCGGATGCGCTGCGGGCTGCGGATAACGTCGTCACATTGAAGTACACGATTCGTGCGCTGGCTGCGAAAAATGACCTCATCGCGACTTTCATGCCCAAACCGATCTTCGGCATCAACGGATCCGGGATGCACACGCATCAATCCATATTCGATGAACAAGGCAATAACCTTTTCTTCGATCAAAATGATGAGTATTTGCTTTCTGATATTGCCTATGGGTTTATCGCCGGGCAGATCAAGCACGCGAGCGCACTTGCGGCGGTCGTCGCTCCGACGGTTAATTCCTATAAACGCATCGTACCCGGCTATGAAGCGCCGGTGTACGTTTGTTGGGCCCAGATTAACCGCTCGGCGATGATCCGGATCCCAAGCAACACGGCTGAACGACCCATGTCGACGCGCGCGGAACTGCGCTTCCCGGATCCCTCGTGCAACCCGTACCTCGCCTTTGCTGCCATGCTCTCAGCAGGTCTTGACGGGATTGAGAAGCAGGAGTCATGCCCACCGCCTGTAAACAACCTCAACATCTACGAGATGAGCGAGGCCGATCTGGCCGCTAGCGGGATCGCGCAGCTTCCTGGTTCGCTGGCAGAAGCGCTGCGTGCGCTGGAAGGGGACGATGCAATCAAGGCGACTCTGGGCGAGGAGATATATGAGGCTTTCACGCGCGCCAAGTGGAGTGAGTGGGATGAGTACCGCACCAAGGTGATGGACTGGGAGATCGAGTATTACCTTCAAACCGCATGATACCGATGTGAAGGCTGCGTCATGAATTGAGTTCGAGGCGAGCGCGGACGTTTTCCCACGTGCTGCAGAATGCGCAGCGCTCGCCTGCCCTGGTCGGTTGACCGCAGCTCTGGCAGCGCTGGTTGGAGCTCTTCTCATCCGCTCCCTCCACGGTGAATGCCATGCGGTGCTTGTTTTGAAGGAAGGAAAGGTAAAAAGCTTGTTTGGAGCCCGGCCGCTCCGTCTCCATTTGATTAAGCAGCTTCTTGAAGTAGATGCTCCTGGCGCCTATTGAAAAAGGGCACTCCGCCTGGATGTACTCGATCCCTCGCAGAAGTGCGTAGGCAGCTGTTTCACGTTCATAGAAGCGGTGGAAAGGTTTAGCCTTACGCACGAAGCCCGGCTTCTCGGCGAGTACTGGTGATTGGGCTGCGAGGTAACCCACGAGCCAGTTCATCGTATTACCCATCAACGTCGCAGCTTCGTCATCCAGATTATGACCGGTCACGAGCACGTCATAACCATGTTCCAGAGCCGTGCGGTTCATGATGTAGCGTCGTGTAAGACCGCACAAGGAGCACGGTTTTCCTGCTCCACGTCTGGTGACCCGGGAAGCCTCGGGGATACTCGCTCCAAGGGTAGTTTCCACATCGACGGTGATGAGATGCAAACCTCGTTGCTCTGCAAACCGCTGGGCGGATGCGCGTGAGCGCTCAGAATAATTCAGGTCATCGTTAATCCCCATCCCGATGTACAGTCCATCACAAGCGTGGTCGAGGCGGGATAACACATCCCAGAGAGCGAGCGAATCCTTGCCGCCCGAGACGGCGACGAGTATTTTTTGATCTCGATCGAAGAGCGCATCGCGATGGATAGTGTGCATCGTGTGCTGGACGAACCAGGCCAGGAAATCGTCAGCGCACAAAGCTAGCTTGTGCTGGCGCATGTTGATGACCGCTTTCTTTCCGCACTTCCTACATTTCATCATTTGCGATTAAGGCTGCTGGCCGCCGGAGATCACTGGGATGAGGCGTATCTGGTCGCCCTTCTTGATGATCTCGTCATCTGTAATCAATTCTTTATCCTTCGTTGCAAGCACAGATTCTGGTGTAAGGTCAAGCTTGAGGATCGCTGCCCTGATGGTCATCCCGGCGCGGACTTCGAAGATTTCATCCCGATATTCGATCACAGCAGTCATGTTCTCTCCAACCCGTCAAGCGATTGTACTTAGCGGCCTGGAGCAGGTCAACAAGCGTATAAATCGGACAAAAGATGTATAATTAATAATGATGTGACGTATTTCACAATACGGAGACTCTCATGGGAGTAAATCAACCCCGAGTTCTTATAGTAGGCGCGGGATTTGGCGGGATGAGGGCTGCGAAAGAGCTAGCAGACAGCTCTGTCGAGGTGATCCTGCTCGATCGCAACAACTATCATTTGTTCCAGCCGCTGTTGTACCAGGTAGCAACCGCTGGATTGGAGCCCGAGCAAGTTGCGCGACCAGTGCGTGGCATCCTGCGGGATCAGCACAATCTAACCTTTCTCACGGCCGAGGTTGAATCCGTGGATCTGCAGGCGAAAGTGATCAACTCTGACCGTGGATCCCTGACCTACGACTACCTGATCCTTGCCCCCGGCGCAGAGAGTAACCCATACCGGCTACCCGGGATCGAAGAATGCGCGCTGCATCTAAAGGACCTCGATGATGCCGTGCAGATCCGCAACCATATTCTTCATTGTTTCGAACGTGCATTATGGGAACCTGATCCTTCGATCTCAAATGCCTGGCTGACATTTATCGTCGTTGGAGGCGGCCCAACAGGCGTGGAGATGGCGGGCTCGCTGGCTGAACTGGTGCAGCATTCGTTGGCAGAGGAATTCCGCGATCTTGAAGCAACCCGGGTCCGTATTGTACTGGTTGAGATGCTCGATAGACTGCTGCCAGATATGCAGTCAGGGTCGAGTGCGGCGGCGCAGGCAAGTTTGATCTCAAAGGGGGTTGATGTTCGCTTAGAAAAAGCAGTTCAATCCTATGATGGCTTCACCATCGAGTTTGAAGGTGGTGAGCGCTTGAACGCACGCACGCTGGTATGGGCGGCAGGTGTACGTGCTGCCAACCTTCTGCGTAAGCTGCCGGTTGAGCATGGTCCCCAGGGCAGGGTGCTGGTGCAGTCCACGCTTCAATTGAGGGGTTATCCAGACGTGTATGTTATCGGTGACGGGGCTTTCATCGCCGAAGCAGAGAGCGCACTGCCGATGATGGCACCTGTGGCGCTTCAGATGGCCGTGCGCGCGGCCGCAAACATCATCAACCGACTCGAAAACCGCCCGCAAGAGCGCTTCCACTACCAGGATCCGGGCAAACTTGCGACGATCGGGAGAAACGCAGCGGTTGCTGAGTTCGGGCGATTGCATTTCCGTGGATTTATTGCCTGGATCGTGTGGTTGATCGTACATCTCATCCAACTGGTCGGATTTCGTAACCGACTGATGGTGCTCATCAGCTGGGCGTGGGAATACCTCACCTATGAGAGGGCTGTACGTTTGATCCAGGGTCGACTGCCCGCTGTGAGCCAGGCTGATCCTCCCGGAGGTTGT
>JASFUN010000207.1:0-4619 GCA_050050255.1 Anaerolineales bacterium
GCCAGTGTACTCGCGCACAACTTCCAGCCCGTTTTTCTCTACATGCGCCTGAATAGCGGCGGACACATCTCCCGAGCGGTTTCCGGCCACCATCTTCTCTATACCGATAAAGAGCGATTCGCGGGTAACCTGCAGCAGGTGCTCGGCGTCTGGCGAGATCTCACCCACGCCGATCGTCAGTGCCGAATCACCGACAAAGCCTTCATAGACCGTGCCGCAGTCGATGCTGATGATGTCACCCTGCTTGAGGCGCCGGTCACTCGGGATGCCGTGCACCAGCTCATTGTTTATCGAGATCGTCGTCTCGGCCGGATACGGGTACGCACCGGGAACGCCGACGAACGCAGGTTTCGCTCCATACTTTTCGAGCACCTTCGCCGCAGCCTGGTTGATGGTGTCAGTGGTCACGCCGGGCTTGACGGCTTCCACAGCGGCAGCGAGTGCGCGCGCGTTGATCAAACCTGCCTTGCGCATCAGGTTCAGCTCCCGCTTGCTCTTAAGCACGATGCCACGCCGCCAATTCATTTTGCCTGCCTCTGCCTTATCGCTGAGAGCAAAGCTTGGGTCACTTCCTCAATGCTCCGCTCACCGTCAATTTCCACGAACAAGCCGCGCTCTGCGTAGTAGTCGCAGAGCGGTGCTGTCTGCTGGCGATAAACGCGAATGCGTTCCCTCACCGTCTCTTCCCGGTCGTCCTCCCGCTGATAAAGCTCGGATCCGTCATAATCACAAATCCCGGGCTCTTCAGGCGGATTAAACTCGACGTGGAAGATATGGCCATTCTCCCGACAGACCCGCCGCCCGGTTAACCGCCGCAGCAGCTCATCCTCAGAGATATCGACGCAAAAAACTCCCGTAAGCGCAACCCCTTTTTCCTCGAGGATGCGCTCAAGCGCTTCAGCCTGAGGCACGGTGCGTGGAAATCCATCCAGGATCGCCCCGCCCTCACAATCAGCTTTTGAGAGTCGATCGCGGACCATCTCAACGGTGACATCGTCCGGTACTAGCTCCCCTTTGCTGATGTAATCATCCGCCTTCTGGCCCAACTCCGTCTGGTTCTTCAGATGCTCTCTGAAGAGATCCCCGGTTGAAACCTGTGGAATCTGGAGTTCGGCGGCTAACCGCTTGGCCTGCGTCCCTTTTCCAGCTCCGGGCGGACCGAGAAGTACCATGAAGGTGGGCATCACTCAAACCTGCACTATCGCACCAGGACAGCCTGGTCGTAGCCGCGCAATTTCAGTTCCGCTTCGATCGACCTGTAAAGGTCGCGCACGACACCCACAACGATCAGCAAACCGGAGGATGAGACTAACAGCAAGCCCGTGTTTGAACCGCCGATTGGCCAGATGAGACCGACCAAGAACGGCATCACCGCGACGAGCCCAAGGAAGATAGCCCCGGGCAGCGTAATTCGCCGCAGCACCCTGGTAAGGTAGCGCTGGGTCGCAACACCCTTCGTCACGCCGGGCACCTGTGCGCCCGAACGCTTCAGGTTCTCACCGTAGTTCTGCTGGGTGAAGAGCACGTCCGTGTAGAAAAACGTGAACCCGACGACGAAGAAGAAATACATGATCCAATACGTATTGCTGAAGCCGCCAAACGTGTTCTGGAAAAAGGTAGCTACGTTGCGGACCCACAGAGTCTGCGAGCCAATAAAGAACTGAGCCAGCACAGCCGGGAAGGTGAGCAGCGACTGGGCGAAAATGATCGGGATCATGCCGGCCATGTTCACCATCAGCGGCAGCGTCCCCTTGACAGGCATCGACATGCGGTTGCCCACTCGGCGGCCGGGATACATGACCGGCACGTTTCTGCGCCCCTCCTGCACGTAAACGATCACGAAAATCGTCATGATGAGCAGGAAGGTCACGAACAGGATCAGAGGCAAAACCTGGGTTTCGCTCGAGAATATCCGTCCGAGGTTTGTCGGGATCCTCGAAACGATGCCGGCGAAGATGATCAACGAAAGACCCTGGTTGCGGATACCATGTTCGGAGATAAGCTCGCCCAACCAGATGGCGAACATCGTGCCGGCGGTCATCGTCAGGATCGTCGTAAACGTCGGCAGGTTCAATCCGAACGGGAAGTTCAAGATGCTGCCGCCGAACCCGGTGGCGTATTGCTGGAAGATGCGAATTTGTCCCACCGCCTGCAGCGCAGACATCGGCACGGCGAGGTAGTACGTCCACTTCTCCTGCCATTTACGCCCTTCGCGGGGATCATCCTCCATGCGCTGCTGGAGTGAGGGGATAATCGGCACGAGCAGCTGCAGGATGATTTGCGCTGTGATGTACGGATACACGCCCATGGCGAGCACAGAGAAGTTGGAGACCGTACCACCCGAGAGCAGGTCCAGCAAACCAATAAATGTCTGCCCCTGCCCTGAACCCGCCAGCACACTCGCGATCGCCGCCCTGTTGATCCCGGGAACGGGGATGTGTGCTACAAAGCGGTACAGGATCAATAATGCCAGCGTGATTAAAATCCGATTGCGTATATCGGACGAGATAAAGAGAAATCTCCAAGCTGAGCGCCTCATTGGCCCCGGCTCCTTTCGACCCTATCCATCAAGCTTCATACTCCAGAACTTCAACCGATCCGCCCGCCTTCTCAATCTTGGCTTTAGCACCGCCTGAAATTCGGTGTACACGTACATTCAGCTTCACGTCGACATCCCCGTTTCCCAACAACACGACGGGCTGCTCGGCGTCCCGCAGGACACCGGCTTCGACCAGCGTATTTGGGGTCACATCGCTGCCTTCCGCAAAGCCATCCAGGTTTTCAAGATTCACTTCATACCACTGCACACGGTTGATATTCGTAAAACCGCGCTTGAATGGCAGCCGGCGGAAGAAAGGCAGGTTGCCACCCTGATGGTAAAGCTTTCCGCCTGATCCCGCCCTGGCGCCCTGGCCTTTTGTGCCGCGGCCGGCGGTCTTGCCCTGCCCGGCCGAGATACCCCGGCCAACACGCTTGCCGGATTTCTTGGCACCCGGCCTCGGTTTCAAATCATGGAGTTTCATCGTCGCACCTATTCCTCAACCTCAACCAGATGATGAATGCGCTCGATCATGCCGCGAATCTGCGGGTTATCGGGATGTTCCACCGTTTGACGGAGCTTCTTCAAGCCCAGCGCCTGCGCCGTCCGTTTCTGACGGAGCGAGTAGCCGATCGGGCTGCGAACAAGCGTGATGCGCACAACTTTCTTCTTAGCCATCGCTCTCCCGCTCCCAGAATGGGATCAGCGCACCACGTTCCTTGCCGCGCTTCGCCATCTCTTTATCGATCCATTTCAAACTCGTAAGACCCTTCATCGTGGCGCGTGCAACGTTTAAAACGTTGGCGCTGCCCAATGACTTCGTCAGGATGTCGCGCACTCCCGCTACCTCAAGCACAGCGCGCACTGCGCCGCCGGCGATCACGCCGGTGCCGGGTGAAGCCGGCTTGAGCATCACAAGTGCACCACTGTGCTTGCTGGTGATCTCGTGCGGGATCGTGGTGCCCACGATCGGAATATCGACCATGTTCTTGCGCGCTTTATCAGCCGCTTTGCGGATGGCATCCGGGACGCCGCGCGCCTTTCCGACACCAAGGCCGACACGACCGTGACTGTCACCAACTACGACCGAAACGCGGAACGCAAAGCGGCGGCCACCCTTCACTACCTTGGCCACACGCGCGATATCGATTACGCGCTCGTCGAGTTCCTCTCGGTCATCCATTCGATCACGAAAGCTTTTTCTCACCGATAGATCTCCCTTCGACCTTAGAATTCCAGTCCCGCTTCGCGTGCAGCTTCCGCCAGTGCGCGTACGCGACCATGGTACTTATACCCGCCCCGGTCAAAGACAACCTCTTTCAAGCCCACTTCCGTGGCGCGCTTGGCGACCGTCTCGCCAATGATGCGTGCCTGCTCGGTCTTGGACTTGCCCTTCAATTGAGAAGCCAGATCCTCTTCGATCGACGAAGCGGACACCAGCGTATTGCCTTGTTGGTCATCAATGACCTGTGCATATATTTGGTTCAGGCTGCGATAAACATTCAAGCGCGGCCGCTCCGCAGTCCCCTGCAGGTTACGGCGCACGCGGCCATGTCGGCGCAGTCTGCGTTCGTTCCTTGATTTCTTTGCCATAATTACGCCATCACCTTGCCGGCTTTGCCAGCCTTCCGACGCACGTACTCGCCCTGGTAACGGATGCCCTTGCCCTTGTAGGGCTCGGGGGGGCGAACCTTGCGAATATCGGCAGCTACCTGGCCGACGACTTCCTTATCAGGACCCTTGACTACTATCGTGCGGGCCTTCGTATCCACCTCAAACTCAATCCCGTCTGCCGGCTCAACCTGAACGGGGTGTGAATAACCTACGTGCAGTATGAGATCCTTGCCCTGCAGTTCAGGGCGGTAACCTACACCCTGCACTTCCAGGGTCTTAGAGAACCCTTCGCTCACACCGACCACCATGTTGTTGATCAGTGAGCGGGTGAGTCCGTGCAGCGATCGCATTTGCGGGGCGTCAGATGGACGCTCCACAACGACGGATTCATCTTGTCGTTCAATCTTCATCTCCGGCCGGAACTCGCGCTCGAGCTCACCATTGGTCCCCTTAACGATTACCTTGT
>JASFUN010000208.1:0-4590 GCA_050050255.1 Anaerolineales bacterium
AGCGCGGTCGCCGCATCGAATGACACCATCGCGGCTATCACCGCGGCGATGCAGGAGCTAGGCATCGATCCCGTAGATATCCAGACGACCGGATTCAACGTCTGGCCTGAGGACGTCTGGGATCAAGAGACGGGTCAGGCAACCGGTGAAAAACGCTTTCACGTTGATAACACGATGCAAATCAACATCCGCACGATTGGGGATGTAGGCAAGGTCCTTGAGACTGCGATCACTAACGGAGCGAACAGCATATACGGCTTAAATTTTGGCATTCAGGACACGAAAGCACTGGCCAATGAGGCGCGGGATGCGGCGCTAGAAAATGCGCGCAGTCGAGCCGAGGCGATCGCTGACGGTCTTGGCTTTACGGTTGGCGAGGTAAGTTCAGTAACGGATCAGTCCGGTGGCAATATCTATCCCTATTTTGTCCAGGCGGGCATGGGCATGGGTGGCGGCGGCGAGCCGCCGATCAGCCAGGGACAGATGACGGTCAGCGTATCGGTCAGCGTTACCTACGAAATCGTACGCTGAGTAATCACGAAACTAACCGGGACAGTTTGGACTCACCAGGAGCAGTCATTAGCAAAGTTTGGTCGCCAGGCTCCCTGATGAGGATTCTACGCCGGGGTGGGGAGACCCTGCCCCGGCGTCATTGCAGTGGCATAGTTGTCTTCCAACTCCTATCATGCGGCTCACGCACACAGGCTATTGCGCGCCGCTTGCATGGACGGATCCCCAATTGACTCGAGCAGCATTCTCGGTGCCAATGCACTTGACAAAGATCCACAACCCCTCTCCCTGAGCTCGAAACCCTCATGCCTTGACCCCCTCCGGTTCAAGTGCTATCCTATTTGCAAATAATTGCAACAACAAGGATTTGCATATGTCTTGCGGCGAAAGGCTGGCTGAGAAGATGCGCGCCGGTGGATACCGGGTGACTGCGCAGCGCACGATCATCCTTGAGACGATCGCGCATATGGATGGACATCTCACCGCACAACAGGTCTACGAGCAGGCTGCAGACCGCTTGCCAGGCCTCAACCTCGCAACGGTCTACCGCACCGTCGAAACGCTGCATGAGGTCGGGCTGGTGGACTTCCTGGATGCCCAGTCAGAACCGATGCGTTTCGCGTTGCGTGATCCTGAACATCCGCACGGCCACATGGTTTGCACAACCTGCGGCTGCGTGATGGACCTGGAGGCTCGACTGATCGAGCAGATAGCACAAACTGTCGCATCCCAGACTGACTTCAACGTCCACCATCACCACCTGACACTGCAAGGCACCTGTCCTGATTGTCAGCCGTCGTGAACCAAGTGCGGAATCGAGAGGATTGGATGAAAAGTCATGCTGCGCTCACCTGAACCCCTTCACATTCCAGACGGTTTCCTCACGACCTGGGTCTCGATCGCCGGGTGGATCCTGGCCGTGATCATCATCACCATCGCTCTCCGTCAGACCCGCAGACAGCTTGGTGAACGCCAGATCCCGATTATGGGTGTCCTTGCGGCGTTCATCTTCGCTGCCCAGGCGATCAACTTTCCCGTCGCGGCTGGCACCTCAGGCCACCTCCTCGGCGGAACGCTCGCCGCGATCACATTGGGCCCGTGGGCTGCGACGCTGGTCATGACCGCCGTCATCAGCGTACAAGCTATCCTTTTTCAGGACGGTGGCCTGCTGGCGCTGGGCTGGAACATCCTGAACATGGGCGTGCTCACCGCTTTCACTGGCTATCTGGTTTACCGCTCGTTGAGCAGGATCACAGGTGGTGGTGGGCCAGTGAAGGCTGCGGCTGCGTTCGCTGCAGCCTGGCTTTCTGTTGAGGCCGGCGCGATCGCCACGGCGATTGAGTTAGCAGTTTCAGGAACCTCACCGCTCAGCTTTGGCCTGCCCGCGATGGTCGGCGTGCACGCTTTGATCGGCCTCGGGGAAGGGTTGATCACGAGCGGTGCGGTGACTCTGCTTCTGGCTGCGCGTCCGGAGGTGCTCAGCGCCGGGGAAAGAGCTCCAGGGCGGACGAGCTCGGCGTTTGTGCTCATTGGCCTGGCTGCGGCGCTGGTTGTGGCGGCTTTCTCGCCGCTGGCTGCGGCTCATCCAGACGGGCTGGAATTCGTTGCCGCCCGGCAAGGCTTCCTCGATCGGGCGTTCGATCCGCTTTACTCCTTGCTTCCAGATTACGCGATCCCTTTCATTAAAAATCCGGCAGCGGCGACGATCGCAGCGGTGCTGTTGGGGACACTGCTGGTCTTCGGATTGGCCTGGTTGATGGGTCGTAAAGTCGTGCAGGCCGAGGGTTGAAAACCGGCTTATGCATGTCAGCCTACTCGACGTCTACCAGCCGCGACGGGCATGGGTACATGCGCTGGACCCGCGTGTAAAGATCCTTGCCACGCTCGGCTTCATCCTCACTGCCGTCACACTCCCGGAAGGTGCCTGGATTTCATACGCGCTGCTTTACGTACTCATCCTGGCGCTGGCATGGTCTACCGAGCTGGGTGTCGCTTTTATGCTCCGGCGGGGTGTGATTGCCCTGCCCTTCGTGCTGGCTGCGCTGCCACTGCCCTTCTTGACGCCGGGGGAGGTCATCTATAAGCTGCCGTTGTTGGGCTGGACGATGACAGATGCTGGATCGTTCCGATTTCTCTCCATCCTGCTGCGCACATGGGTTGCAGTTCAGGCGGCCGTGATTCTGAGTGCGACAACCACGATCCCTGATATTCTTTGGGGCCTGGAACGGCTGAAGGTTCCAGGCATCATCGTGGCCACGATCGGCTTGATGGTGCGGTATCTCTTCGTGCTGGCGGATGAAGCGGTGCGAATGGTCCGCGCCAGGACCTCGCGCAGCCCAAAAATTGAAGGGGTCCGGCCTCCCGGGGTCATCTGGCAGGGAGGGATGGCGGGCATGATGGTTGGAAGCCTCTTCCTGCGTTCGCTCGAGCGCAGTGAACGCGTTTATGCTGCGATGCTTGCGCGCGGTTACGATGGTGAAATGCGTACATTTGACTCATCCAACATAAGTTCCCGGGATTGGGTTGCATTAGGCATGTCAGTGCTGATCCTGGCAGGTATCTTCGCATTGGGAGTGTATAGCTGAAGCATGCATCATACGATTGACGTGCTCGGGTTGCGATACAGTTATCCGGATGGAACGCAGGCTTTACGGGGTGTCGACCTCTACGTCGCGCCCGGCGAGAAGGTTGCGCTAGTTGGACCGAACGGTTCGGGGAAATCGACTCTTCTGCTGCATCTCAATGGAATTTTGCGCGGGGAAGGCGAAGTGCGCGTCTGCGGTCACACCATCGGCGATGACAACCTTGGCGAGATCCGCGCCTCCGTAGGCCTTGTGTTTCAAGATCCAGATGACCAGCTTTTCATGCACAGCGTATATGAGGACGTCGCCTTCGGACCGATGTATTTGGGCTTGAACCAGGATGAGATCGAGCAGCGTGTGGACCACGCGCTGCGGGCTGTTGGGATGGGGTCTTTTCAGGAGCGTGTGTCGCACCATCTAAGCGCGGGTGAGAAGAAGCGGGTGGCGATCGCCAGCGTTTTATCGATGCAGCCGGAGATCCTGATTCTGGATGAGCCCACCGCCGGTCTCGACCCGCGCGCGCGTCGGGAGTTTCTCCAACTGTTGGACGGACTCGAACAGACCATGCTGGTTGCCACACATGATATGCGCATGGTTTCAGAACTGTTCCGCCGTACAATTGTGCTGGACGGCGGCGAGGTGGTCAGCGATAGCGAAACGCAGGCGCTGATGTCCGACTCCATGCTGTTAGAGGCACACGGGTTGGAAGCACCATGACTGGTGCGCTCATATTGGCTCCAATCCGGACGCTCATCTGATCTACGGTAAAATTTCCCACATGGAGACTACACCGATTATCTTTGAGAGCAGGCGGCGATTTATAAGCCTGTTCAGCGCCGTGTTGATCCTGGGTGTTGCCTGGACCATGCTGTCTGCAGGTGGAGAAGGATCGACGACCTCGGGCCGCATACCCAGCCCGCGCCAGGGTTTTTTAGCTCCAGACTTCACTTTGAAATCGCTCGATGGTAAGCAGATCACGCTTTCGGATTTTCGCGGTGATCCTGTCGTGCTGAATCTTTGGGCATCGTGGTGCCCACCGTGTCGGGCCGAGATGCCTGAAATCCAGCAGGTGTACGATCAATATCATGGACGTGGCCTGCAGGTGTTGGCGGTGAACATGACCTATCAAGACGGTATAGCCTCAGCGGAGTCATTTGTTAACGAGTACGGTTTAACATTCCCGATACCGCTTGACACGAACGGGGTCGTAGGAGAGAAATACCAAATGCGTGCCCTGCCCTCGACATTTTTCATCGATGGTGAGGGGGTCATCCAGGACGTGATCATCGGAGGCCCGATGTCCGAGGCGACGCTGCAGAGCTCCGTTGAAGCTTTGTTTCAAGGTAGTCCCTGATGTACCCGATCCTTCAGATAGGGCCGCTTGCCATACAGCTGCCTGGCCTGCTGCTCATTGGCGGCGTATGGCTGGCGATCTTGATGGTTGAACGATCCGCGCCGCGACATGGAATCCCGACTGCAGCGGTCAACAACATGATTT
>JASFUN010000209.1:0-4571 GCA_050050255.1 Anaerolineales bacterium
GGCTGATTCGACGCAGCACGGACTGAAGCACGTGGCCAAATAACTAATGCTGTCCTTTAAAACAGGAAGCGTCGCTGTCAGGGCGGCCAATCACCGATTCGTAATCCCCACTCCCGAATCCAAAACCTGTACAATTTTAATTAGATATTAACTTGACAAAATCTTTGCAAACACTTATTATCTGGGCAATTCATGAACAGGTAAAGGAGAAGTACGATGAAATTCCGTAATTTGTTCCCAGTTTTGATCATAGCCGCACTCGCCATCGGCGCGTGCGCACCGGCAGCTGAGGCCCCCGCGCCTGTCGCGGAACCGACCGCAACGCCTGAACCCATGGTTGAAGAAGAACCCATGGACATCGTTGACGTCGCTGTCGAAGACGGCCGCTTCACCACGCTGGTCGCCGCAGTTCAGGCAGCCGGCCTGGAAGAGGCATTACGTGGAGAAGGCCCGCTGACGGTCTTCGCCCCCACCGATGAGGCTTTCGCAGCCCTGCCGGAGGGCACCGTCGAGGCGCTCCTGGCCGACATCCCGACCCTGACCGACATCCTGCTCTACCACGTTGTGGAGGGTGAGGTCATGGCAGCAGACGTAGTCATGCTCGAATCGGCCCAGACACTGCAGGGTCAATACGTTGACATCGCCGTCGACGGCGATTCGGTCATGATTGACGACGCTGAAGTCATCATCACCGACATCCAGACCGCCAACGGCGTGATCCACGTGATCGACTCTGTGATCCAGCCCGAGACGCGTGACATCGTCGACATCGCCGTCGAGGACGGCCGCTTCACCACGCTGGTAGCCGCAGTTCAGGCTGCCGGACTGGAAGAGGCGCTCCGTGGGGAAGGCCCGCTGACGGTCTTCGCCCCCACCGATGAGGCTTTCGCAGCCCTGCCAGAAGGCACCGTCGAGGCGCTCCTGGCTGACATCCCAACCCTGACCGACATCCTGCTCTACCACGTCGCCGAGGGTAAATTCATGGCCTCCGATGTAGTCGCCATGGACATGGTCGCCACGCTTCAGGGCCAGTACCTTGACGTAAGCGAGGGCTCGGTCATGCTCGATAATGCCCGGGTGGTCATCAGCGACATCGAGGCTTCCAATGGCGTGATCCACGTCATCGACGCCGTGATGCTGCCCGAGACGCGTGACATCGTCGACGTCGCCGTCGAGGACGGCCGCTTCACCACGCTGGTAGCCGCAGTTCAGGCTGCCGGACTGGAAGAGGCGCTTCGTGGGGAAGGCCCGCTGACGGTCTTCGCCCCCACCGATGACGCCTTCGCGGCGCTGCCGGAAGGCACCGTTGAAGCGCTGCTGGCCGACATCCCGACCCTGTCCGACATCCTGCTCTACCACGTCGTGGACGGCAAGGTCATGTCGATGGACGTCGTGGAACTCAGTGCCGCGGCAACCCTTCTGGGCGAGGATGTTTCAATCTCGGTTGATGATGGCAGCGTCTTCATCAACGACGCTCAGGTGATCATCACGGACATCGAGACCTCCAACGGCGTGATCCACGTCATCGACGCGGTGCTTCTGCCCGGGTCCTGACGTAAAACACACATCAACTTTCTTCTCTCCTCCAAATCAGAGCGGTCCGGCGATACGCCGGACCGCTCGCTTATATCCACCGAAGGCAATCCAACAACCACATGTTGGAATCGGTGGAATTCAACTGTAGAATCTTTCCACACGGATATCGCCTTGACCCACTTTGGCGGCGGAGGTTGATAAAGCCACCAACGCCCTGTTTAGGAGCTGATGAATTTGTCGGATTTCAAGAGCGCTGGCGAGCGTTTCTTCCCTACTAACCGCAAGCTGCTGGCCCCTTTAATGGTGGTCATCTTCATCGTCACGACGCTTGGCAGCTACTTCGCCTGGATCCATGGCGCTGACCATCGGGATTTCTACCCGCGTTGGGCCGGAGCACGTATGGCCCTTGAAGGCTCAAAAGACCTTTACTCTTTGGAGGCAACCGAGCGGATTCAGGTGCGCCTATATGGCAAATCCTTGCCGCCCGATCGGGACCAGCAGGGTTTTGCCTATCCAGCCATCTCCCTGCCTTTTCTGATCCCGTTCGCCCTTATACCGGATGTCGAGATCGCCACCGCACTCTGGGTAGGGATTGCTGTCGTACTGTTGCTCATAAGCTACGGCTTGTTGATGAGTAAAGGCGGGCAGGGCCTCTCCCTCACGCTGTTCGCCGTATTGATGCTATGGTCTTATCCTCTGCTGATGCTGTTCCAGGGACAGATGACCGGGTTGGTGATCGCCTCGCTGGCCTTTGGGTATTGGGCTTTCCAGGAAGGCCATGACCTCGCTGCGGGGATCAGCCTGACCGTCGGTCTCGTCAAGCCACAGCTGGTGATCCTGCCGGTCCTGCTTTTGATGTTCTACGCTTTCAGAGAGAAAAGGCCGCGAGTTTGGCTTGGCGCGGGGCTGACTTTCCTGACGCTGTTTGCAGCCAGCGTCCTGCTGTCAGGCTGGTGGGTGGGGGACTGGGTCGCGGCTCTCGTGCGCTACACGCAGTATGCCCAGACGACCTGGGCGCTGGCCTTTTTATGGAACTTATCGCCCCTTCTCGGGCTTGGGCTGATCGTGGGGCTTGGGGCTGGTTGCTTTTGGATTTCCGGAAAGCGCGATCTCGCTTTTGCCGCCGCACTAGCGATCCAACTGGTCCTGTTCCCGCAGACGTTGATCTGGGGGTTGTCAATCCTGAGCATTTCCCTGTTATTTGCGTGGATAAACGGCGGTAGGTTCGGGGTGCTCACAATGTGGCTGCTGGGGTGGGTCGCTTTTCTAACGCTCTCAAAACCCGGCCTGTGGGAGTGGCAAACGGTGCTCTTGCCGATGACGACCTACACGCTCCTGCTTTATCTCTCCCTGCGCCGCCCCGAGGGGAAAAACGTGCCCCTCACGTGACGCCTGAAAACTGGATCAAATAGGCCGGGATGGGTTCCCTTCGACCGATCACCTGGATCGGCTCGAGCGGCTCCGCGTCGACCTCGGTCAACGCCAGTTCATAGGTGTACTTGCTCAGTAGGATCTGACCCTCGCCAGCTTGCTCCTGGAGACGTTTGGCGACGTTCACCACATCCCCGATGACCGTGTAGTCCATAACTTTCTCGGAGCCGATGTTGCCGACCACCGCCTCCCCCGAGTGCAGCCCGATGCCCAGACCCAGGCCGGCGAGTTCATCGCCCGATTCCTCGCGCAGCTTGCCGAAGAGGCGCTGCATCTCCAGCGCCGTGTCCAGCGCCCGTTTGGCATCATCCTCGCCGGCTACCGGCGCGCCGTAGAAGGCCATGAATCCATCACCAAGGTATTTATCGAATGTACCTCGAAAGGTGAATACCACCTGGCTGAGCGCCTGGTAAATACGGTTGAGCGTGTTAATCACTTTGTCGGCGGTGTGCTCTTCGGTGAAGCGCGTGAAGCCCCGGATATCGGCAAAAAGCACGGTCACCGGACGCAGGTCGCCGCCCAATTTCAGATAGCGTTCAGGGTCGGTCAAAATGATGTCAGTGACGTCCTCGGCCAGAAAGCGGTCCAACACCTGGCGCAGCAAACGATTGCGCGCCTCGACTTCGTCGTGGAGTTTCTTGATGCGCAGCAGTGAGCGCACGCGCGTGAGCAGGACCACCGACGAATACGGCTTGGTGACGAAATCGTCTGCGCCGACTTCGGTCGCTTTGAGCTTTTCCTCCTCGGTATCCAGGGCGGTAACGATCACCACGGGGACAAAGCGCGTGGACGGAGAAGACTTCAGCGCCTGGCACAACGCCAGGCCGTCCATTTTCGGCATCTGCACATCGACCAGCGCAAGATCGGGCGGCGATTCCATGGCCGCATCCAGCGCGGCGCGCCCGTCAGCTGCGGTAACGACGTCGCAACCCGACGAGGTCAGATATGTCTTGAGCAGGTCCCGGTTGAGCCAGTCGTCGTCAGCGACGAGGATCTTGGGCGGTCTCTCAAAGATGTTGGTCAGGTCAATTTGCCGGTCAGGCACCGCTTCTCCTTACGAACAGCATACTCGCTCATCATCAGCCCCTGTCAACGCTACCCCTATCCTATCCTGAACTTGGGCTGCGCGGAAACCGGCCATCCCATGAATTTGAGATGACCGGCCGGTTGTCCTCATCGACGGGTGATCGCGGCTGCCTCGTCGGCGTTTGCCACAATCGAATGATTATTCGATCCTCCCGGTCGTGATCGCCATCTTGACTTCCCCAAGAGCCCTGGTGACCTCGATCTCGCGCGGGCAGGCGTCGGTGCAGTTGAAGATATCGTGGCAGCGCCAGACGCCGACGCGGTCGTTCAAGATCTTCAATCGTTCGGCGCCGGCTTGATCACGATCATCATAGATGAAACGGTGTGCCTGCACGATCGCCGCCGGTCCGACATAATCTCCGCTCGCCCAGAACGATGGGCACGAAGTAGTGCATGCCGCGCAAAGGATGCACTTGGTGGTGTCATCAAATCGGGCGCGCGCCTCCTGAGTCTGCAGGCGTTCACGCTGGGGTGGCGGGTCGTCGTTCACCAGGTAAGGCATCACGGAGCGGTAGTGT
>JASFUN010000210.1:0-4562 GCA_050050255.1 Anaerolineales bacterium
CGGTTCGCGGGTGTTATTCATGAGGGTTTCGAACGAGAGCCGAACCACGTCAAGTCGATGTTGAAAATACCCAGTGAGATGCGGAAGATACACAATAACCGCGGCAGTGACGCGCGCCGGCTTGTAATCGGAAACTCGATTGCGCGCTGGATTCATCCCGATTCTGGTCAATTGACGCTCCCAATGTCTTCTTCGCCAGCTTGCGCAGGCTGGTCCGGGCCGAAAAACTTCTCCCGCAAGTACGCAGCGGCATCCCCTGGATGGAACAGCATGCGCGTCAAACGAGCCTTGAATCCCGTCCCGAATGAAGCAATTAAATCAGCTTCGATTTTGCGAGGCCACTCCCAATCCACTGTCGATTTCTCACGCATACCCTGCGCTGTAAACAACCAATCTGCATCCCTCAATCGGAACATGCTTTCGTAGCCGCCAGCCAACTGGATGTTCTTCATGCTTTCCGGATGGCGATAATGAGGCACGCCCCCCGGCAGATGACTGTAATCATGATTCTGATGCACCGCGGTGATTGCCTTGGAAGCATCGATCACCGGCATTTGCTCGTAGCGACCCTTGTAGATCATCCAGTTATCCCATCCAGCTCGCCCCAGGACGAATTCAGGGATATCAGTGAACTGACCTTTCGGGAAGACAAAATAATCGCTGCCCATGGGCTTATGCTGGCGAGCCCTGTTCTCGAGCTCCCGCCGGAGGGAATCAACCCATCCATCATTGAATGCCATCTCTTCACTTATATCAATATCATGCCGGTTGCCAACCAAGAGGAACCGCTCAAACTGGTCTGCCACGGATTTCACTGTTGGCAGAAAATCATCTAAGAGCATGATATCGGCATTCACATACCCCAAAACCGCGTGCTGCGCCGCGTCCCTTGCCAGACGAAAAAGCTCGCTGACCAACGGGGCGCCACTGGGTGCGCGTGAATGGACTGAGAGCAGACTTACCCCCATGCGCTCAGCCGCCTCATCCAGTCCGGGTTCATTCCCCATAAGCAGCACCTCAACCCCGGAACCGAGATTGAGCCACGACTGGATGGCGTTGAACTGGATCGTCGCGATCTGTTCATTATTAAATGGCTTCGGAGCGCTGAAAATCGTAATCAACCTGGTTGTTTACCTCGCCACTGCAGAATCAAATCACTCCACATCAAGATGAGTTTTGTGCTGAACCCCGGCATTGATCTCCATCAAGGAGGGATGCTCTTCAAGCGCACTCAGAATATCACGCCAATTGAATTCTAAAAATCCGGGCAATTCTGTGACCAGCGCCCGGATAAACTGCAAGTCTTCATGCGTATCAACTGTCCACCGAAAATCACCGTAATCCTCCTCGGCATCCAACTGGATTACCTCAAATCGATCCGGCTGTTCGTACAAATATGGCATCACATGTTCGCGCTGGTGCCTCTCTTCAGCCCCTTCCCAGGCAGCTTTCAGAGCGCTACGCGTGCAAACCTCCACATCCAGTCCGATGGGATAGGTCCGCTTCCAGGGCAATCGATTGGTGACGAAGTCAGCTGGCGGTTTTGAGTGGAGCAAGGTTTCTACCGCTTCGTCGATCAAACCCGGATCGATCAAGGGGCAGTCTGCAGTGATGCGAACGACCACATCTGCAGAAGTCAATTCAGCCGCTTGCCAGTAGCGGTCGAGCACGTCAGTCTGCGATCCACGATACACCTCGTAGCCTTGCTCGCGGCAGGTCGCGGCGATTTCGTCGTCTGATGGATCGACGGTTGTGGCCACCACCACTTCATTGACGGTTGTTGAAAGGCGCGTGCGCTCAACCACCCAGCGCAGCATAGGTTTGCCGTCAATTGACTTGAGCACTTTGCCAGGAAGGCGGTTTGAGGCCATCCTCGCTTGTATGATCGCAACGACGTGCAGATTGCTCATCGAACACCCCTGTTAGAACGAGCGCGCGCTAATTGATAGGCCTCGAGCAGCTTCGGGAAATTCGCATGCCAATTGGCCCGTTTCTCGACAACACGGCGTGCTGCCAGACCCACTGCTTCGAGCTTACCGCGATCGTTCAGGATAGACTTAATACCTGCAGCCAGAGAACCCGGTTCTCTGCTGCGGAAGAGCCATCCTGTCTTCCCGGGAACGATCCATTCGCGGTTGCCCGGGATGTCCGAGACGAGTGAAGGCAGACCGCAGCCCATCGCTTCTAAGAGCGAGACGGAGCTGCCATCGCTCTTCGTGGCGCTCAGGTAAAGATCCGCCGAACGGTAGAATTTTGGCAAATCAGCCCTGGTCTGCATGCCGGCAAAATGGGCGCGCGCATCCAAACCAGCGTCACTTAACAGCCTCTGGAAATGAGCCTTTTGACTCCCCTTCCCTAACAGCATCAGCCGCAGCGAGGGCACCTGTGGTGCTAGCTGGAGGAAAGCCTGAACGATTAAATCCACACCATAAAAGGGTTCGAGGGAACGCGTCGAAAGCAGGACGAACGCGCCTTCCCAACCGAGCTTTCGGGAAATGGTTTCTTCATGTCCCGGTGTGAAGTGCTCCAGGTCAATGCCCCAGGGAAAAATCATGATCCCCTGCCTGGCCATTCCATAATCGACAGCCTTGTCTGCAACCGCCTTGCAGTCACCGACGAAGGCATCCGTCCTTGACAACGCATACCTGGCGAGCAGGGCTTTATGCGGTTTGCGCGTCTCCCACAGCAGATCCGACCCCCATGACATGCTCACCAGCGGATGGGAACCGGCCATAGCTGCGACAGCCGCGCACAGTTGGATAGGTCCCGCGTGGACCAGGTCAGGTTGTACTTCACGCACAAGTTCTCCAAATCTGCGCACAGCTTTTGGGTACTTGAACCACGGCAGTGATTTTTCTTTCATGAGTGGATCTAAGTCTCGAACCTCATCTGGCACGCTCGATCGATATCCTTCCGGCAAGTCGCTCAAAAGTGGCAGGTATTGAATGGTATCCTTGCCTTGCGCCAATCCCTCCAGGAACCTGCGGTCGTGAGGGCTAAACCCCCTCGTGAAATACAGGACTCTCACGCACTCACCAGCATCGTCCAGTGGAAGGCGGCTCCCATGGGAATGTCTTGCGCGCAATGGGTGCCTATGACCCGCTCGATATCCCCGGGATGGATGGCATCGGGCTCAGCCGGCCGCAGCACATCGATCATCTCGCGCGTGATGACTTCGCCCGCGCTTACAGCTCTGGCGGCGCGCAGACACCGCCGCTGGACGTAGATCGTCTCTTTCTCGTTTTCCGCAACTCTTTTAAGCGGTGACCCCAGGGCTCTCTCCAGTTCACGCGTGCGTGCCACCATATCCGACCAGGTCTCAGGATCCATTGCAAATGGATGATCTGGACCCTCGCGTGAGGTGTCGTCTGTAAAGTGTTTTTCGATCACGCGAGCCCCGAGGGCAACCGCACCGAGTGCCGTCGCGTGACCCGAGGTGTGATCCGATAAACCAAGCACAACGTCCGGGAACAACCGCGCGTAGCTCCTGAGGACGTTGAGATGAATGTGATCGAAGTTTTCATCGCTGCCGGTGTAATTCGTGTTGCATTGGAAGAGCACAACGCGGTCATTAACCCCCTGTACGGCCTGTACGTTCTCTACAACCTCACCAAGCTCGCAAGCCCCGGTTGAAATCAAGATGGGCACGTCTTTCTCCGCCATGTAAACCAGCAGCTGCGGCCATGACATCAAGCCCGACCCAGCTTTGTAAGCGGGCACGTACGGCTCCAGCATGTCCACACTTTCATAATCGTAGGGGGAGGAGAAATAGTGTATCCCCGCTCTGTCACATTCCTCCTTGAGAATAGGGGTCCAATCGAATGGGATCGAGGCATCCTGATAGACCTCAAACACGGATTTCTTCCAGGAATCCTGGTGGGACTGCTTGCCTTTCAAATGCTTGAAACCATAATCGGACACAATTTTTGGGGCCTGGAAATTTTGAAATTTAGCTGCATCAGCACCTGACTCAGCGGCCAGGTGGATTAATTTCAACGCCCGATTCAGCTCCCCGTCATGGTTCGCTCCAATATCGGCGATGAAGTAAGTTGGATGACGCTCCCCGATCAGGCGATCGGCGATCTTGATTTCATTCATCACTTGCCTCCATGTCCGCGTGTTTTTCAGGGCTTGCCTCGATGTGATTTTGCAGATCTGCTCGAAAATGAGCGATCCCATCGTTCAGGTCCGGGAGATCGAGATCGAGTTCATCGGCTATTTTGGTTCCATCCAGACAGGTTCTCTTGGGCCTTTCGGCAACCCATTTCTGATCTTCAGATAACGTCGGGATCACCAGGTCCTCATTCAGACCAAATTTGAGCGCCAGCCTGACACCAAATTCATACTTGCTGACACACTCAGCACCCGGGACGTGATAGATGCCTTCCAGGCTCTCATGAAGCATGCGCAAAAAGATCTTCCCCAGCTCGGGTGCATAGACTGGAGAGAAGAAAATGTCCGTGAAGCCCGGGCATTGTTTCCCTTGGGTAAGGTTCAGGTAGAACCATTCTGCCAATGAAACTTTCCAACCCGGACTCCAACCAAATAGGTTCGTGCGCACG
>JASFUN010000211.1:0-4553 GCA_050050255.1 Anaerolineales bacterium
GCATGAGTGTTAGACGCGTTCTGATGTTATCTTCGTTCGTTATTGTTTCAATCATCATCACTTTGAGCCTCTTCCCCTCCGGCTCCACGGACGCAGCTCCATCCCAAGCCATCCTGGAGCCCAGCTTGCTCTGGCAGCACGGCGGCTGCCATGCCTCATGGTGCGAGACGGGATGGTACGGGTCGCCCGCCGTTGGGGATCTGGATGACGACGGAACGATGGAGGTCGTAGGCGCGGGCTACTCGATCGTCGCATTAGACGGGGCGACGGGCGCCCTCGAATGGAGAGTCCAGGGAGGCTACGATCGCTCCACCGATCCTGGCACGGTGAGCAGTGTCGGGCGCTCCTGGCCTGGGGTCGTACTGGCGGACGTCGACGGAGACGATCATCTCGAAATCGTGAGCGCCCATGGTGGCGGCTACGTGTCTTTATACGATGAGGATGGGTATTTCGAGTCAGGCTGGCCGAAGCAACCGGCCACGAGCGAATTGCGCGGGCTCGCGGCGGAGGATCTCGATGGTGACGGGTCGATGGAGATCATCGTGGGCGCGGCAGTTTTTAACAAGACTAACACCTGGATCTATGAACCTTCAGGCGCTTTGAGAGCAGGCTGGCCACAGCTAGATAACGACAGCGGCTACGCTTGGGGCGTGTTCAACGATAACGCCGCCGCAGGCGACCTGGACGGGGACGGAGACGGGGAGGTCGTCGTGCCATCCGATGTGCACTATATCAATGCATACGAGGCTGGTGGTGCCCAGATACCAGCCAACAGCATATATGGAGGTGACGGCTGGGGGGCGGTAGGTGTCTGGGAATCCCTGGCCACCGAATTAGTCGGATATGGCAGCTGCGACAGCTCAGATGGGCGCGCCGAGCGCTATCGGACGAATTTCGCCGATGGCCCCGCAGCCATCGCTGATCTCAACAATGACGGGACCATGGAGGTCGTGGTCGTCGGCAATGTCTATGACTGCGGGGCTCCTGGTCCAAGTCTCTCAAGCCAGTACTTCGGGCCTTACATCTTCGACCCGGACCGGGCTAGATTTAACGATGGCACCTACAATTGGGAAAGCCCACCGGTTGATACGGGCGCGCCTCTTACTGAAGATTACGGGACGATTGAGAACGCGATGCCGAACCCTGTGATTGCCGATCTGGATGGTGATGCGGAGCGCGAAATCTTATTCTCATCTTACGATGGGCGCGTGCACGCCTTCTGGCTGGATAAGACCGAGCACGGCAACTGGCCTTATGCTGTTGACGATCATACCCAGGAAGGCTTCTACCGTTTCGCATCGGAGCCGACCGTCGCGGACCTGGATAATGACGGTCAGGCCGAGGTGATTTTCGCTTCATGGGTGGAGAAAGGGACTGGCCAGAGCGGCAAACTGCATATCCTCGACAGTCAGGGCAATGTGTTACACGAGGTCGAGCTTCCTGCAGCGTACGGCGGTTCGGACTGGAACGGCTCCCTTGCGGCCCCGACTCTGGCTAACATCGACAGCGATGCGGACCTTGAGGTTGTGTTGAACACCGCTCATTCCGGATATGTGGCATATGACTTGCCTGGGACTGCTGACGCCAGAATCCTATGGGGTACTGGACGAGGGAGCTACCAGCGGCAAGGCTATGTCCCGACCTCACCATTTGAACTTTACCTGCCGCTGATCGTCCGCTAGCCAGCGAACGAGCGTTGAACTCAACGCGCGGTTCTACGTTCGACCGGCCGTCGAGCCAAAGACGGCTCTTCACAAGGCCCATACAGGTCGCGCTGCGCGCCCACTTCAGCGCCGTATATTCGATCCGGCACGGCCGCTCGGATCAGCCGACACGGTTTGACTTCCCTTCACCAGCCTGCCGGCGTAGATCCTTTCGCCGGCCTCGACGCTCCAGCCGCTTAGCACAAAGCGAACCGGTCCATCCGCGGATAACCACTCGCCATTGTACTTGCGTGTGATGTGCACATGCGTTCCCGTGGCACGGCCGCCCTCGCAAGAAGGGTGACCGAGCAGCTGATCCACGCCCAGGAAATCGCCCTCAGCGACCATGTCTTTCTCTGCGATGTGGTAGTAAACGATCACCCAACCGGTGCCCTCATAACCGTCGCCGTCCAGGTCCAGCGCTACAGCGTTGTGGCGCGCCCGCACGACCAGGCCGGCTGACGAAGCCGTCACCCAGGCAGCCGAAACCGCGCAGCTTTCTTCAACCAGGATCGGGGCAAGGTCGATGGCGCCGAGCGGCGTACCGGCATTCCAGGCGTTGTGTGGTCCGGCGGTCAGGCTCCAGTCTGTGCCCGGAAGGAAGGGCAGTTCCAAATCCGGCTGGACGAGATCTGCGGGCAGGAGCGGACCGGCCGCCTGGGCCCGCCCCCAGGCGTCGCCGAACAAGTTGTGATAGCGAAACGAGAAACTCTCAGGACCATACAGCACCTCCGCCCAGTGCTCCCAATTAGAGAAATAGGTAAAGAGATGCATGATGGCGACTGAACCGCCGTTCAGGGTGGGGTGCAGGCGCAGGACAGGGCCGTCTTCGAAATCGATGGTCGTGAAATCACCTGCTCGCCACCCGTAGTAGGCGACGTTCAGCTGTGTCGCGGCGATGCGCAGCTCCTCGTAAAGGCCTTCTCGGCCGGGGATGCGAAAACCGATCGGGAAGCGGTTTTGGGCAGCTCCGGCGGGGTGGTCGAAAAGCCACCCGCTGCGCGCATCGATGATCGCGAGCAGCAAGCGCGGGTTGACCGACAGTTCGCTGGCTACCTTCTGAACGATCTCGGCTCCGCTCAACAGCAAATCATCCTCGATCGTCTCGACGTGATCATTCAGGTAGCCACCTGCCTGGCGGACATAGGCTGCTGTGTCGAAGTCGGACGCCGTAGGCGAATAGACCAGCTCGGAGTCGGGCAGCAGGAGCTGCGCCGGTGAAAGTTCCGCGAGGCGGTTGGGGATGTACAGCGATTGCCCGCTGGGCAGGTAGACCTGCGGAGGTGTCGGCGGGTCTACCTGCAGTTCGCCGGGCCCGTAGCCGAAACGCCCGGAAAGCCCGGTTAGCGTATCTCCGGGGCGGGTGACGTACTCGAAGTAAGGTCCCTCAGGGGTTGGCGCGCGGGTCGGCAGGAGGAACGTGCCCGACGAGTTCGGATTAGCGCCGGCCTCCCCGGATGGTTTGTCGTCTTCAGCCGGTGAAGGCATCGCTTCAACAGTCTGGCGCAGGTTCTCGGCGGTGAACTCGGGGACGGTGCGCGCCAGCCGTACAGGAAAGTTGCAGGCCAGCGTGGCTGATAGCAAGGCGATCAAGGTCGTAAAAGCGCGAAAGAAGGATTTCATCAGTTCCGATAATCCTACCTCGTTCTGAACGATAGCAAACCTGGTCCACGCTTCGTTACCAGGCTTTTTACAAAATGGTGAAGTCCGGGTAACGAGGGCGAGTTTCACGGGTAAGGGTATACGTGAAATTGATATGCTGGCCGAAAAATGTTCGCTGTGCGTATAGTGGCCACCTGCGTGTCGTTGTGATCGCTGCTTCCACCTCGTCTTTAATGCCGGTTGGGCACCAGATGAACGTGCTGGTTTATGGCCCGGGAGGTTACCGCTTCGGTGACTACACAAGAGTCGGTCTGTGGTTGAAGATGCTGTTGCTGCCCGTGATCACGCTACTGCTTCCACTGATCTGGCCTCTGGAAAGCTCTGCAGGTCAACATTCACATCTGGACAGAGCGACCATTGATCTGTGAGTTTCTTTGGTCTTTAATAGGAGCAGAGAGGCTATCAGCTCACTTCCGCTGCGAGGTGTCCCATGCAGATCACCGGCGTTGAGGTCACTCCCGTCGACTTAGAACTCGCCCACCCCGTACGAACCGCGCAGATCGAATCCATCCACGAGGTTACGGCGATATTTGTGCGCTTCGAAACCCAGGATGGCATCAGCGCGTGGGGCTGCACCGTCGCTCATCCGGAGTTGAACGGCACCGATCCTGCGGTGGCGCTCGAAGCCTGCCGGAAGGCAGCGGACCTGGTCCCTGATCTACACCCAACCCAGATCGAATACTCGCTTGAACAGCTTGGCGAGGTGATGAAATCAGCCCCGACCGCGCTGTGCGCTTTCGACCTGGCTTACCATGACCTGATCGGTTATCTGACCGATCTGCCGCTTTATCGCCTCCTGGGTGGATATCGCAACCGCATCCCGACCTCTGCGACGCTGCCGATCGAGCCGCTCCAGCCGACGATTGAACGGGCACGCAGACTTACCGCCACCGGCTTCCGAATATTAAAGCTCAAAGGGGGGCTGGATGCGGATGAAGATGTGCAGAAGATCAAAGCGCTTCAGCGCGCCTTCCCGGAAACCACGCTGCGGCTCGACCCCGATGGGGGCTATTCAGTGCGTGAGACGATATCGGTAGCAGCGCAGCTTGAGGGTGTGATTGAAATGCTCGAGCAGCCGACTCCCCCGCAGGACCTGGGTGCGATCGGCGACGCCGTCCGCCGGTGCCAGGTGCCGATCCTTGCCGATCAATGTGCTGATGATCCTGATAGTGCGCTCATGGTAGCCGC
>JASFUN010000212.1:0-4487 GCA_050050255.1 Anaerolineales bacterium
TCAGGTTGACGGTTGTGCCGGCTGGTCCCAGGACGCTTCTAATCACGATGTTCGCGTCGATCCCGGTGACATCCTCGCCATCCACAGCAATGACGCGATCGCCTGGTTTCAGTCCCGCTTCCTCCGCTGGTGAGCCGGGCATGGGGGAAACGATGGTCAGATATTCAGCGTTGGTGTCTACCCAGGCTCCGATGCCTTCATAGGAGCCTTGAAGCGGAATGTTGGCTTGTTCGTAGGTGCTTGGATCCATGTAGGTGGTGTGCTGATCGCCAAGGGCGTTGAGTGCGCCTTCAATGGCACCGCGCATCATCAACTCATCATCAACCGGCTGATCGACGTATTCTTTGTGAACGATATCCCACGCCTGCCAGAAGGGGGCAAACAGGGTGTCCATATCATCGGGCGGCGTGTCTACAAAATCATTACTTTCGGGTTTGATCGGGAGTCGTTCCAGGGCCGTCTCGGGGAGGAAGGGTAGATTGCCGCTGCCAGCTGATTGACCCACGAAATATCCAGCCATAACGCCGGATGTAAAAACCCCTGCCGTGATGATAAGCCCTGCGAAGATACCCAGCAGGATCCAGACCCATTTCTTAGACATACCAATCTATCCTTTTGTTAGACCGATCCTCGAGCATGAATGTGAGAATAATATCAAATGAATATAAGAAAAATATGAGGATCATCGCTGAGGCTGGTCGAGTTTGTGATGGCTCGACCAGGAGCGAATGAGTTGCGCATAGTCATCACCAAAGCTCTTTTCGGTGAATTCGAGGATGGCTTCACCATCGAGGGTGTAGTGGGGGTGACAGGACGTAGGCCAGGCGCCGTTCGGCGCCTCAACGACCACGTCGACAACGGGCCCGATTATATCCGCCTTATCGAGCTTGTCGACAACCTTCTCACATGTGACGATGACCGTGTCGGCTGCAAGAACAAGCTCTCGATCAACACCCTGGTTGATCCCGATGATGGAGTTGCCACCCGGGTCTGCTTTAAGCGCATGGATGATCGCAACATCAGGCTTGATAGCCGGGAACGCGGTCAGCTTCTCTCCAGAATAAGGATCTTCGATAGACTGAACGTCCGGTCGCAACTTCAGCAGATCTGTCCCCTGCCAGGCTGTTGAAGGCATAAAACCTACTCCCGCCAGAGCTGCTCTTAACCCGTACGCAAAACTCGCTTCGGTCTCCTCGATCATCGTGAGCTCACCCTGTGCAATCGCATTGGTGAAATGGGGCGCCAGCCCGAAGACCTCTAAACCTGCATAGCATGTCCGGATAGCCTGAACAGCACCAGATTGGATCAAGATATCGCTTTCAAGGCCAGCCGTGATACAAGTGAGGGTGATGTTGGATGGCTTTCCGGTTTGCTGGTATCGCTGGAGCAAAGCAAGCGAGAAGGCCATCGGTCGCCTGTACAAGGTCACCCCGCCAAAAGCCAAGGAAAAATCAGAACCAGGGACGAGGTCGAGCGCTTCTGTCAGCGTCTTTCGTTTGTCCCATTTATCATTCATCAGGTTTTTTCTCCAACGCTTCCACCCCTTCACGCAAGCTCTCCAGGGACTCGTCCTCAGCTTTCCATGGGTTAAGCATATCTGCAATGCTCCCTCTGAAGGGTGGATCAGGCCTGGAATTCCGGCTGCGCAGCGCCGTGATCATCAGTCCGACGTTAGCAAAGACCACAAACGCGGTCACCACGATCACGACCCACCAGCCATCAGACACTGCGAGCCGCCTTATTCGGGTGTGACGCCTTCAATTCCGGAAGCACGTCGAAGAGATTATGGATGGATGCGATCTGGAAATCGGGTGAAAGGGTGTCGTCCTGGGCAAGACCGATTTGGACGGTCTTCATGCCGAGCTCCATCCCTGTTATGAGGTTCGGAATGCTGTCGTCGATAAGAACGCATGTGCCGGGCTCAGGATTACCGGCTATTCCCAGGGCAAGTCTGTAGGCCTCGGGGTCTGGTTTGTTGGCGTACCCCAGGCGGATGATATCGATGATGTCATCGAAACAATCCGCCACGCCCAGCTGTCGTAAGATGCGCTCGGCGTGTTCCGCAGAGGCATTCGTAAAGATGTATTTAGGGAGCTGTACCGATTGAAGCAGCGTTTTAAGTTCGGGATCAGGCACGATCTTTCTCTCGACCGGGACATCGTGGATGAATTCCATGTAGCTGACCGGGTCTACCCCGGTTTCGAGCTGCAATCCTCGCAGCGTGGTTCCATAATTCTCGAAATAGTGCGCACGTAGAGCCATTGCTTCCTTCGTGCTGAGTCCGAAATGCTGCTCCAGGTAGCGGGTAATACGTGAAGTGACGTCTTCCCAGATGCCGCTAGTTGCGGGATACACTGTCTGATCCAGGTCGACAAACAACGTCGAGTATGCGGTCATTCGAACGGATCGTCCTTCGTCCAGACCCGGATGTTGCTGTCATCAGGCGGTGGCAATCTTCGTCCCCACACCAACCACCAGATGGCCAGCAGAATGATTGCACCGATCAAGCCAATTACCCATTCCATGCGTGCGCCCCGAAAAAGCGACCAGCGATAACTGAAGATAGCCAGGGGCAGCAGCAGGAATAGGAAAGTTAAAAAACGGCGGTGAGGGATTGTCCGCATGACTGCAGCAAAAGCCAGGAGAAACGACAAGCCGATGACCAAACTGCTCAAAACATCCATGCGCGGCAGTATATGGCGCCATCCTATGAGTGTCAACTCCAAATCAGGGAATGTATAATCGAGTTCTCGATTGGAGGTATTTTGTCGATCAAGATACTGCCCGAACAGGTTTCGTCAGCGATCGCTGCGGGGGAGGTCGTTGAGCGACCCAGCTCCGTCGTCAAGGAGCTCATTGAAAACTCGCTGGATGCGGGTGCTACACGCGTTGAAATTGACATCGAAGAAGGTGGTCGGCGCTTGATGCGAGTCACGGATGATGGGGAGGGTATCCCCAGCAGTGAAATGGAACTTGCAGTGGCCAGGTTCGCGACATCGAAACTGCGCACTGCAGGTGATCTGAATCACATCCAGAGCCTTGGATTTCGCGGCGAAGCGTTATCGTCAATCGCGGCCATATCGATGTTGGAAATCGCCTCACGCGCCGATAAAGAGCCGGTTGGTGCCGTCCTGCAGGTTGAAGGGGGCGAAGTCAAATCACCGAAGTCTCAGGGTCTCCCGGAAGGAACTCAGGTCAGTGTAAGGAACCTTTTTTTTAACGTACCGGCACGCCGCGAGTTCCTAAAGAGCGATGCGACCGAGCGCCGCTGGATTGCAAGGCTGGTGACGCGTTATGCACTGGCCTATCCGCAGGTAAGTTTCACCTTGATGCAGGAAGGAAGGCAGTCCTTTAAGAGCTCAGGTAATGGCGATCGTCGTGAGCTCCTGGCCGAAATTTACGGATTAGAGATCGCCCAGGAGATGCTGCACCTTCCCCAGGGAGGTCCGCCGGAGCTCCAGATTTCGGGGTTTATCAGCCCTCCACACATTCACCGCAGCAATCGGCGTGAACTGACCTTTTTTGTGAACGGCCGGTGGGTTCAAGACGCGAGCCTTTCTGCCGCTGTCCTGCAGGCTTACCACACGCTGCTGATGGTGGGGCGCTACCCGATCGCTGTGATTTTTCTCGATCTGGATCCTGAAGGCGTCGATGTCAACGTCCACCCGGCTAAAGCCGAGATCCGCTTTAAGGATTCCAGAAAGGTCTTCGCTATCGTGCAGCGTGCGGTCCGGGCTGCGTTGATCGGGCAGTCACCTGCTCCAAGCGTGGACATCTCCTCCCAATGGGTGGATGCTGGTCAAGAAGGGGAAAGAGGGGGACCAACAGGTTGGTCACTCTGGCATGAAGCGGAGGATGGCCCGATCGATTTGGAACCTGCTGACACTGCCAGGGGTTCTGCACCGGATGGCGTGCCGCTGCTCAGACCAGTCGGCCAGGTAGGTGCTTCCTATCTCGTGGCGGAAGGTCCTGACGGTTTGTACCTCATCGACCAACATGCAGCCCATGAGCGCATTCTCTTCGAACGATTCATGCATGCGAATCAAACTGGAGGTCTGGAATCCCAGAACCTGCTCGAACCGTTGGCTGTAGAGTTTGGGCCCGGAGAGGCTGAACTATTGGAAGAGAAGCTTGAGATCGTCAACTCAATAGGTTTCACCGTTGAACACTTTGGACCACGCACCTACCGCGTGTTAGCTGTCCCGGCGATGTTTACCGGCCGTGATCCCGGCGTGCTTTTACATTCTGTGATTGGTGAGTTCGAGGAGGATGAGGCTCCGTTAGCTGCTGAGGTAGAGGCGCGCATCGCAGCACGGATCTGTAAGCGAGTGGCGGTGAAAGCGGGGCAGGTGCTCGCTAGACCAGAGCAGGAGCGTCTGCTGCGCGAGCTGGAAGCCTGTGCGGCACCTCGCACCTGCCCGCATGGAAGACCTACAATGATCCATCTTTCGGTTGATTCTCTTGAGAGACAATTTGGACGTCGCTAA
>JASFUN010000213.1:0-4486 GCA_050050255.1 Anaerolineales bacterium
GGTCAGGGCAGGGCACCACTGCGCCATGCCGGTGCACCAGAAGTATGATATCCTCGCCACCACGCGCGCCTCTTTTTACGTTTACAACACGGAAGAAGAGGTCGACCGATTGGCTGAAGCCTTGTACAAGGTCAAGGGTCTTTTCAACGCATAGGCAGCGCATCATTAATACACACATTACGAGGGCAGCTGAGAGCAATGGATGATTTCTACCGCGAATTAATCATCGACCGTTATAAAAACCCACACAACAAAGGCACGCTGGATCCACACGATTATTCCTACGAAGATGACAATCCTCTGTGCGGCGACGAGATCCGTATTGACGTCCGGGTAGATGAGGACGAGGTGGTGACGGAAGCCGCGTTTGAGGGGCAGGGTTGTGCGATCTCGATGGCTTCGGCCGATCTGCTTGTCGAAAATATCGTCGGAAAACCCCTCAGCGAAATCAAGAACATGACCAAGCAGGATATATTGGAATTGCTCGGAATCGAGCTGGGACCCGTACGCTTGAAGTGTGCTCTGCTTTCGTTAAAGGTGCTCAAGGCAGGCGTTTACGGCCTCGAGGAGGTCGAAGAGGAGCTTTCCTGAGCACGTGGCGCGTCGCTCGAACACCAATTCCGCCGGCTTCCCGGCGGCTTTTTTTGGAGAATTGGATGCTCAATTACAAGACCTATCCCGAAGAAGAAGTCGAGTACATCGTGGTCGCGACCGAAGATGAGCTCCCTAATGGCGAGCGCATTTTTCTGGAAATCGACGGCCAACCCGTGGCAGTCTTCAACATAGCCGGCAAGTATTACGCCATCGCTGATGTTTGCTCTCACGACGATGGCCCGGTTGCCGAGGGCGAGCTGCACGACTCCGAGATTGAATGTCCAAGGCACGGCGCCCGTTTCGATCTGGAAACCGGCAAAGCGCTTTCACTTCCCGCGGTCGTCGACATCCCTGCATATCCGGTGCGGGTTGAGCAGGGGGAGATCCTTATCGGCGTGCCGGTTGAGGATTGAACCCTCAGTTTCTTCGCTTCCCTGAGCCAGCCTGCTGGACTTACTAGGGTAGATTCTCCCGGCGTTTCCTCGAATTCACCCTGACAAATCGATAGCGGTTGTATTATCATATATGTGTAGTGCGCCGTGGCCGCGAGAGTTGTGGGCGCGGCGCATATTTTGTGACAAAGTAATCCAACATCTCTTTTAGAAGGGAAGATAAGATGGCGAAGAAGTGGGTGTACAACTTTGACGAAGTTGAACAGGCTGAGGAGTATGCAGGGGATTGGGAGGGTGTCCGCAGCCTTTTCGGCGGCAAAGGGGCAAACCTGGCGGAAATGACGCGCATAGGCGTCCCGGTGCCGCCCGGATTTGTGGTGACGACGGAAGCGTGCAACGCCTTTCTGGAGCGGGATGAAACGTTCCCTGAAGATATGTGGGACCAGGTGCTTGCCTCTATGAAGCACATCGAAGAACTTACTGGGAAGAAGTTCGGGGATGAAAACGATCCACTGCTTGTGTCCAGCCGCTCGGGAGCGAAATTTTCGATGCCCGGGATGATGGACACGGTGTTGAACCTGGGGTTGAACGATCAATCTGCTGAGGGGATGGTCAAGCTGACCGGAGACGCCCGTTTTGTATATGACGCCTACCGGCGCCTGGTGCAGATGTTTGGCTCGGTGGTCCTGGGGATCTCGGATGAGGAGTTTGAGGAGCCGCTTGAAGCCTATAAGAAGGATAAAGGCTACAAGGTGGACACTGACCTCAACGCGGACGATTGGAAAGCGCTGACGGAGACTTTCAAGCAGGTTATTAAAGAGCACAAGGGTTTTGAGTTTCCTCAAGATCCCTACGAACAGCTCAAGCTCTCGATTTCGGCCGTGTTCGGCTCATGGAATGGCAAGCGGGCGGTTGACTACCGCAACGCAGCCGGCATCAGTCACGACCTCGGCACCGGTGTGAACATCGTCACGATGGTTTTCGGAAACATGGGTGATGATTCGGGCACCGGTGTGGCGTTCACCCGTGACCCCGCGACCGGAGAGAAGAAGCTGTACGGAGACTACCTGCTCAATGCCCAGGGTGAAGACGTTGTCGCTGGTATTCGAAACACAAAGCCGATTGAGGCGATGAAGGACGAACTACCGCAAGCGTATGAAGAGTTCGTCGAGATAACCAGGAAGCTGGAAGAGCATTACAAAGAGATGCAGGACGTCGAATTTACGATCGAACGTGGCAAGCTCTGGATGCTTCAGACGCGCGACGGTAAACGGACCGCCAAGGCTGCCGTGAAAATCGCGGTTGACTTTGTCGATGAAGGTTTGATCGACCGTGATGAAGCGGTCTCCCGGGTGAAAGCCGCGGACGTGAACACGCTGCTGCACCCCCAGTTTGACTTTGAAGCTCAGGAAGAAGCGCGCAAGCAGGGACAGATGTTCGCATCAGGTGTGAACGCATCACCTGGCGCGGCCGTCGGTCAGGTCTATTTTGACGCCGATAAAGCTGAGGAGATGGCCAAAGAGCAGGACGTCATCATGGTGCGGCCGTTTACCAAGCCAGACGATGTCCACGGTATGCTGGCTTCCAAGGGCATCCTGACAAGTGAGGGCGGCGCAACCAGCCACGCGGCGGTTGTCGCCCGTCAGTTCGGGATCCCCTGTGTAGTTGGAGCCTCCGATGTCAAGCTGGATCTCTCCAACCGAAAGATGGAGGCCAACGGTGTACTCGTGAAAGAGGGCGATTGGATCTCTGTCGACGGCACGACGGGCGAGGTCTTTGAAGGTCAGCTGCCCACGACGATGCCTTCGTTCGATGATCAGGAAGAGCTGCTTACGCTCCTGAGCTGGGCGGATGAAATCGCCGCCCGCAAAGATGTGCGTTCCGGGCCAGAAGGTTTCCCAACACGCGGTTTAGAGGTCTGGGCAAACGCCGATTATCCTGCAGACGCCAGACGGGCGCGAGAGTACGGGGCGCGCGGCATCGGATTGACGCGTACGGAGCACATGTTCTTCGAGCCCGAAAGGCTGCCAATTGTGCAGCGCATGATCCTGGCGGACAGCTCCGCTGATCGTGTCGAAGCGTTAAATGAACTGCTTCCGTTCCAGCGCAGCGATTTCGAGGGGTTGTTTGAGGCGATGACCGGCCTGCCGGTGATCATCCGCTTGATCGACCCGCCGCTGCACGAGTTCCTTCCCGGGTTGGAGGAGTTAATCGAAGAGGTTGCCACTGCGAAAGCCAAGGGTGAAACCGAGGGTCTGGAGGAAAAGGAAGAACTGCTTAAGAGCGTGCGCAATCTGCACGAATCAAACCCGATGATGGGTTTACGCGGCGTGCGTTTGAGCATCGTGATGCCCGAGATCGTCGAGATGCAGGTGCGGGCGATATTTGAAGCGGCCGCTGATGTCAAGATCGCCGGCCACGAGCCTAAACCGGAGGTCATGATTCCGCTGACCGGACACATCAACGAGCTCAAGGTGATCCAGCCCAGGCTGGTGGAGATCGCCCGGGATGTCATGGATGAGAAAGGTGTCGAATTCGATTACAAGTTTGGCACCATGATCGAGATCCCCCGCGCCGCGCTCACGGCGAAGGAGATCGCTTCAGTAGCCGAATTCTTCTCGTTTGGCACGAACGACCTGACGCAGATGACGTTCGGTTACAGTCGCGATGATGCAGAGCGCAACTTCCTGCTTGAGTACGTCGAGCAGGGCATCCTGCCAGTGAACCCCTTCCAGAGCATCGACGAGGATGGTGTCGGACGATTGATGGATATATGCACCAGGGAGGGGCGCGAGGCTCGGCCGGAACTGGAGGTCGGCATCTGCGGCGAGCATGGTGGCGATCCCGATTCGATCATGCTTTGTCACAAGTATGGGTTGAACTACGTGAGCTGTTCACCGTTCCGCGTGCCGGTAGCACGCCTGGCAGCAGCACACGCAGCCTTAGGAAAGTGAAGGTCGCTTGAATAAAGCAACGGCCGCCCACAGGGGCGGCCGTGTTTTCTTTTAAAGGAGGAAGAGGCTGGCAGAGGTTCTCATCTTTTCAACCGGATACTGCCCTCCATCACTTCGCTCACCTTCCTTGGGAAGGGAGAAGTTCCTACTGGCTGGGCGTAGGAACTGGGGTGGGTATGATTTGATCAACGCGGTTGTAGATTACCTCTCCATACTCTGGTATTGTGACCGATAGAGTTTTTTGTCTGCAGGTGTATTGAGCAGATTCGGATGGCAGATCTTCCGAGGCAGTGAGCCCGGGCGCAGGAGCGATTTGGCCGAATATACTCACTGTACCCGTTTGTGGATTGAGGATCATGCTTCCCGATCCTCCGGGGGAGGCTTCTATCTTGTTCACCCGATCCACCATGTTCATCACCTCAAGCGTTTCACCATCTGCTGAATAGTCACCGGATCCCTGTGCGTCGGTGGTCGTCACCAACGCCGGGGCACCATTTATCCCGATGCTGAGTTGAAAATCGACCCGACGACTTTGTAACCTGCCAT
>JASFUN010000214.1:0-4467 GCA_050050255.1 Anaerolineales bacterium
GTGTCAATATTTAAGATATTTATGATATTTATACGCTTTCAGAGGGGTTGCAACCGTGAATATTTCTTATTTTTCTCAAAAATATTGACACCCTTGGAGCCGGCGTGCTATAATTTCACTCGAATGTCTGTGGCTGGCACACAGTCTTTTTAATGATGGAGGCAATGCATGACTGAAGCGCTGGAAATTCGCAACCTGCACGTTGCGATCGATGATAATGAGATATTAAAGGGGGTGGATCTGGTCGTAAACCAGGGAGAAATCCACGCCTTGATGGGACCCAACGGCACGGGCAAATCGACGCTTGCCAAAGCCCTTCTGGGTCATCCCGATTACGAGATTACCGAAGGGGAAATCCTCTTCAAGGGCGAGAATATCGTCGAGATGGCTCCTGACGAACGCGCCCGCATGGGGCTCTTCCTGGCTTTTCAATACCCGGTTGCGATCCCCGGCGTATCCGTTGCGAACTTCCTGCGGACGGCGATCAACGCCCACCGTAAAGCTCTCGATCCGGAGTACAAGGGCATTTCGATCCCTGAATTCCGCACGATGCTGAAGGGTAAAATGGACCTGCTGCAAATGGACCATCAATTTGCCGGTCGTTACCTTAATGAGGGCTTCTCGGGCGGTGAGAAAAAACGGGCTGAGATCCTGCAAATGGCCACGCTGGAGCCGGCGATTGCCATCCTGGATGAGACTGATTCGGGGCTCGATATCGACGCGCTGCGGATCGTCGCTGAAGGTGTGAACTCACTCTCCGGTCCTGAACTGGGCGTGCTGATCATCACTCACTACCAGCGCATTCTGAATTACATCAAGCCTGATTATGTCCACATCATGCTGGACGGCCGTGTAGCTGAATCCGGGGGACCTGAATTAGCCGAGCACCTCGAAGAACACGGCTACAGCTGGCTGCGCGAGAAGCAAAATGGAGCGGTAGCGGGCTAGATTGTGGAGGTATTTTTATCATGGCAACATCTTCTGATCTCGATCACCTGGAAGGTTTAGACCAATACAAGTACGGATTCAGTGATCCAGATGTATCCGTCTTCAAGACCCGCAAGGGTTTGGATGAGGAAGTAGTCCGGCAAATCTCGTCGATGAAAGGTGAGCCGGAATGGATGCTTGAAAAGCGCCTGGAAGCGTTAAAGCATTTCCAGGAGCGACCCATCCCGACATGGGGGCCGGATCTCAGCTCTCTCAACCTGGACCAAATCTATTACTACGTGAAGCCTTCCGAGATGGAAAGCAAATCGTGGGATGACGTTCCGGAGACGATCAAGCAAACCTTTGACAAACTCGGCATACCTGAAGCGGAGCAGAAATTTCTGTCCGGGGTCGGCGCGCAGTATGAGAGCGAGATGGTTTACCACAGCGTGCTCGAGCACCTAGAGGAGCAGGGGGTCATTTTCCTGTCGATTGAAGACGGTCTCAGGAAGCACCCCGACATGTTCCGTGAATATTTCGGAACCGTGATTCCGCACACTGACAACAAATTTGCGGCGTTAAACAGCGCCGTCTGGTCCGGTGGGTCGTTTGTCTATGTTCCCCCGGGGGTTAAGGTCGACCTTCCGCTGCAGGCTTACTTCCGACTGAACGTGGCAAACATTGGCCAGTTCGAGCGCACGCTCATCATCGTCGATGAAGGTGCACAGGTGCATTACGTAGAGGGCTGCACGGCACCGCAGTACACCACCGACAGTTTCCACAGCGGTGTGATTGAAATCATCGTGAAAAAAGGTGCCCGCAGTCGCTACTCGACTATCCAGAATTGGTCCAACAACGTGTACAACCTGGTGACGCAGCGGGCCATGGTCTATGAGAACGCATCGCATGAATGGGTCGATGCAAACATCGGAAGCAAGATAACGATGAAGTACCCTTCCTGCTACTTGATGGGTGAGGGGGCGCGGGGAGAGATCCTCTCGCTGGCTTTCGCGGCAGAAGGCCAGCACCAGGACACGGGTGGCAAGGTCATCCACGTCGCCCCGAACACGACGAGCAAGATCACCTCGAAGTCGATCAGCAAGGGATCCGGCAGGGCTTCATACCGAGGCTTGCTGCGGGTGCATGAAGGCTCCGTGAACTCGAAGTCCAATGTAGTCTGCGACGCGCTGCTGCTGGATGAGCACTCCCGCTCGGATACCTACCCGTACATCGAGATCGATGAGGATCAAGTCACGATCGGGCACGAGGCTTCGGTCAGCAAGGTCGGCGAGGAGCAGCTTTTCTACCTGATGAGCCGCGGTCTCAGCGAGGAGGAGGCGATCAGCATGGTCGTATCCGGTTTCATCGAGCCCCTCGTGCGAGAGCTCCCGATGGAATATGCCGTTGAGATGAACCGCCTGATTCAGCTGCAGATGGAAGGGTCAATCGGCTGAGCCTGGAAAATACCAGGCTGGCTTGAAGCCACTGAGAAGATGAGGAAAACGTAAGCATGAGTTCAAAGACAGTCTCACGCGCGCAACGCGTGGTTCGCAAAACGAAAACCCCTGAATTCAATTTCAGCGCTCAGGATGTGGGTGCGGTTTCCGAGGCGATCGGTGAACCCGAAAGCATGGCGAAAGCACGCATGCATGCCTGGGAACAGTACCAGAAATTTCCCATGCCAACGCTCAAGGATGAACCCTGGCGGCGGACGGATATCCGCACGCTGCCGGCGGACCGGGTCGAATTAAAACCGGTCGAGGATATCCCCGTCGATCCAAGCTTGCTGGAACCCCTGCTCGGGGATGAGCATGGTTCTCTGCTGGTGCTTCGCCCGGGTTATGCGCCTGAACTGCGCGCGGACGCGAGTGTCGGGGAACAAGGTGTCATCTTTACTGATTTTGCGACGGCGCTGCGTGAACACAGCGAAGCGCTCGCAGATTACATCGGGCAGATTGTTCGTCCGGAGGAGGGCAAGTTCGCTGCACTGGCGACGGCAATGGCTGGAGACGGCGTAGTCTTGTATGTTCCGGAGGGTGTACATGTCGAGCAGCCAATGCACTCGATTCTCTGGGCGCCGGGTGCCGGGGAGGTTTTCTTCAGTCGTGTATTGATCGTCGTTGAGAAGGGCGCTTCTGCAACTTTCATCCACGAGGCTGCCTCACCCAACGAAGAAGAGGGTGAAGCAGTCCATAATGGTATCGTCGAGATTCACGTTGGCGATGGAGCTAATCTGAAGTTCGTTGAACTCCAGAATCTAGGTGAACACACCTGGAACTTCACGCATGAACGGGCGAAAGTCGGGCAGGACGCCAACCTGGATTGGATTTTCGGGGCTGTGGGCAGCCGACTAACGAAGAATTTCAGCGACATCGACCTTCTGGGTGATGGCGCCACCGCACGCATGTCGGGCTTTTATTTCGCGGATGGTCATCAGCACCTCGATCACGACACCCAGCAGAATCACATGGCCCCTCATACGACCAGCGATTTGCTTTACAAAGGCGGGCTGATCGGGCATGGCCGCTCTGTGTGGCAGGGCATGATCTACGTCGCCCCGGGCGCACAGCAGACAGATGGTTACCAGGCGAATCGCAACCTTGTGTTAAGCAAGACCGCCCGTGCCGATTCGATCCCCGGGCTTGAAATCATGGCAAATGATGTCCGCTGCACGCACGGCGCTACGATCGGACAGCTCGAGGAAGAACCGATTTTTTACCTGATGACGCGCGGCATTACGCGTGCGGAAGCCGAGAGACTTGTCATCGATGGTTTCTTCTCACCCATCATGGAGCGCATCCCTTTCGAAGGCGTGCGCAACCGGTTTGAAGAAATGATCGACGTCAAGCTTGGCACTCAAACGACCTGAACGTACAATTAGCCTCTGAGCGAGAAGACAATCAAATGACGGAAAAGACGATGACGAAAAGGGAAAGCAAGACCCTCGATCCCACCCGCAACAACCAATATCGCGTAGGCGATCGGGTAGAAGTTTATTGTGATCACGACAGAGAGGGCAAAAGGGTTCGTGACTGGCTCGGGGGCGTTGTAGTACAGGCAGACGAGAAAATGGTCGCGGTCCAGTTCAACGAAGACGTATACCTGACCGATGGCTGGATGGTCCCGGACAGGGTGCTCTGGACGCAGCATGACAGCGACCAAATCCGTCCGGCTTCCAAATCCCGCAAGCAAAAGAAATAGGCTTACTTAGAAAGAATGGAACAAACCCCGATGAGCTCGGATCCTAAGGTTCACGCTCTCGACGTTCGGAAAATCCGTAGCGATTTCCCGGTGTTGGAGCGAGAGACCCGGGCTGGAGTTCCACTCGTCTACCTCGACAACGCTGCGACCTCTCAGAAACCCAGCGCGGTCATCGATGTGATGACCCATTACTACGAACACTACAATGCAAACATTCATCGTGGCATCCACCGACTGGCCGAAGAAGCGACGGAAGCCTACGAAGCAGCACGCCAGAGGGTCGCCAACTTCATCAACGCCCGCTCCTGGCGGGAGATCGTTTTCACACGTAACACGACC
>JASFUN010000215.1:0-4433 GCA_050050255.1 Anaerolineales bacterium
ATGGATACAAGGTTAGTCGGGATGAACGCAGGTAAGCCGACGAAGGATTATGCTATTCAGCCTGATCAGTTCTCGCTGCTCGAAGAGCAAAGCGGCAACAAGCTGCTCCTGCTTCACCCGGATGATATAGACTCTTTGTCCAGCCTGCAGGCGATGTTCCCGGAAGGGCAGGTTCTCGAGTGGACCAACCCGCTTCCGGGCAAGAATTTCTTGATCTTCTTTATCCCTTCATCTTCGGCTGGACAACCAGCAGGAATACAAGAGCCAGATCGCCAATGATCCTAGACAACGAAGAACTTGTCCCCCTCGAGGAGCAGGACCAATCCACCGAAGGGAACGGCTTTCCCGGAGATAGCTGGCGCGAGTGGCTTCCAGGTATCATTCTGGTTCTCATCCTGGCGGTAGCCGCTTACCTGCGTTTCGTTGGCCTGAATTGGGATTCGTACACGCATCTACATCCGGATGAACGCTTTTTAACGCTTGTAGAGAGCGTACTCCAGGTCCCCACATCGATAGCCGAGTATTTTGACACAAGCAACTCGCTTTTAAATCCATACAATGTGGGGCACAAGTTCTTCGTCTACGGCACCTTCCCGGTGTTCCTGGTGCGCTACCTTGCTGAGTGGGTTGGCAAGACCGGCTACGATGAAATCCACCTGGTTGGCCGTGCCGTCTCAGCCAGTTTTGACCTGATCTCCATCGTCATCGTGTACTTCATCGGCAAGCGGCTATATGATCGCCGTGTTGGGTTGCTCGCCTCGACGTTTACGGCATTCTCAGTCCTGCTGATCCAACATGCCCACTTCTTTGTGGTGGATCCGGTGGCAAATACGTTCATCCTGGCCGGCTTCTACTTCGCAGTGCGGGTGTTGGATGAGAATCGACCGCTCGATTATGTATATTTTGGCATAACCCTCGGTCTTGCTGTCGCTTCAAAGATCAGCGCGGCGCCGCTCGCTGGAACGGTCGCTCTCGCTGCCGCGATACACCTCGCAAAGACCGAAGATGGTTTCCACGAGAGGGCGATGCGAAGGGTCATGCTCTACCTTCTTATAGCGGCGGGCGTTTCCCTGCTCACTTTCAGGATCTTCCAGCCTTATGCTTTTGAGGGACCATCCTTCTTCAATGTCAAGCTCAACCCTAATTGGTTGTCTAACATGGCAGAGATCAGGGAGCAGCAGAAGGGCAACACTGACGCCCCTTACGCGCTCCAGTGGGCGGACCGGCAACCGGTGTGGTTCAGCTTTAAGAACATGGTCCTATGGGGCCTCGGACTCCCACTAGGATTGCTGGCATGGGCTAGCTACGCATGGGCTCTTTACAAAGCTATCCGCGGGCAATGGCGGAGGCATCTTCTGCCGCTTGTCTGGACCGGCGGATTTTTCCTATGGCAGTCTATTGGATTCACAATGGCCATGCGCTATCAGCTTCCGATTTACCCGATGCTCGCAGTTTTCGCTGGCTGGGGGATTGTTGAAGCCTGGAGCTCATTCGATCTTGCCGACGGGAGAATGAAGAAGGTCGGCAAGGTCGCCGTCGCTGCCTTAGGTACGATTGTGGTCTTAAGCACCGCGTTGTATGCATTCGCCTTCCATTCCATCTACCGCACACCGTTTACGCGCGCCGCCGCCTCGCGTTGGATCTACCAGCACATCCCTGGAACCGCCAACCTTGTCATTCAGACGGATGAAGGCGAGAAACTCGAAGTGCTGCCCATGCCGCAGGATTTTGTTTTGGTGGCCGGTGCAACCCATATCGTCGAAATCCATACTGACTTGAGCGGTTCGCTGGATGAAATCTGGATTCCCTACGTCAGCTCCGAAGACGAGCAACCCCGGATGAGCTCTCTGCGGATCAGCCTGACTTCTGAGCCGAACTCCGGGATCGAGTACGCTGCTGAGGTTGTAAACCATACGCCGCAATCCAGGGATGAATTTGAGGTTCGTGTCAATCTCGATGAGCCGTTGGAGATAGATCCCGATACGCGCCTGTTCTTCAACCTTGAAAACGTCGGGCAATCGCAAGTTCGAATGCGGGGTACAAGGCTCGTCCATGAAACCACCTGGGATGATGGATTGCCATGGGGGATCGATGGCAAGAATCTCAATGGGCGCTACGAAGTGCGCAATCTTGAACTCTACTGGCATGACGATCAGGATGACGATCAGAATGGTGTCCCTGACAAGTTGGAGCGGATAGCAGAATATCTCGATGAAAGCGAGTACCTGTTAATATCATCCAACCGGCAGTATGGAACGATCACACGCGTTCCTGTTCGCTATCCACTCACCATCGCTTACTATCGCGCACTATTTGGCTGTCCTGAGCCCCTGACCGTGCTCGAGTGTGGAGCGAGAGCCGAAGTGGATGAGCTGGAAAGTTCACTGGGTTATGAGTTGGTCCGGGTCTTCGAAAGCCACCCAAGACTGGGACCTATTGAGATCAATGACCAGCTCGCCGAGGAGGCTTTCACAGTTTATGATCATCCCAAGGTCCTGATCTTCAAGAAGGGTGAGGACTTTTCCAAGCAAGCCATCTATGAAATGCTTGGAGATGTCGACCTGAGCAATGTGCAGCACATCCTCCCGCGAGATGTCGGTTCTCAACAGGAACGAGAGCTGAGCTTGCTGCTTCCTGAGAAGTTGTGGGTGCGCCAAACCGAAGGCGGCACCTGGTCAGATTTATTCAATACGGACCGGTTGGTCAACCGCTATCCGGGTTTAGCAGTGGTGTTCTGGTGGATCGCGGTTGCAGTTCTAGGATTGATTTTCTTTCCTATCACCCATCTTGTTTTTCATCGCTTCGTCGATAAGGGTTACGCGATCTCCAGGTTAATGGGCTTGCTGCTATTTGGCTGGCTGGCCTGGATGTTGGGGAGTCTCGGGGTTTCCATCACCCGTTTGACTCTCGCGCTGGTCTTGCTGCTCTTCACGTTAATTTCAGCGTCGATCGTATTCTGGAAGCGCGAGGAGTTCATCGGTTTCTTCAGAAGCCATTGGCGAGAAGTGCTGTGGATTGAAGCGATGGCCTTGATCTTTTTCCTGGTGGATCTGGGGATCCGCTATGGAAATCCAGATCTCTGGCACCCGGCAAAAGGTGGCGAAAAGCCGATGGACTTTTCCTACCTTAATGCGGTCATCAAGAGCACGGTCTACCCACCGTATGATCCATGGTATGCGGGTGGGTACATCAATTATTACTACTACGGTTTCATCCTGGTCGGTTTGCCAATTAAGCTCTTCGGAATCGTCCCGGCTGTCGCCTACAACCTGGTTATCCCGACTCTGTTCTCGTTGCTGGCGCTGGTTTCGTATAGCGTCGGTTATCACCTGCTCGCTCTCTGGCGTCAGCAGAGAGCTCCACAGGCCGGCGAGCGGACGTATCGAATGGCCGGAGTAACTGCGGCCTTACTTATCGTCCTGTTGGGTAATCTCGGCTCGGCCAGGATGTTTTACGACGGGTTCAAACGAATCGGCACTCCCGCTGGTGAACAGCAGGGTGAGTTGCTTGTTGGTGCAGCCCATGCAGCGCGCGGCTTAGCCCGCTATTTGACTATTCAGGAAACCGACTTATACCCGATTGATCAGTGGTATTGGAACCCATCCCGGTCGATCACGCCCGGGGAGGGAGAGCCCGGCCCGATCACTGAATTCCCATTTTTCACGTTCCTTTATGCGGATTTGCATGCCCATATGATCAGCCGGCCGGTGACGATCCTGTCGCTGGCATGGTCTCTCGCAATTCTGAGTGAAGCTGGGAAGCGGGATTCGAAAAAGCGCTGGCGTATCGTCTTGCAGATCGTAATTGGAGCACTGATCCTGGGCGCCTTGCGGCCAACAAACACCTGGGATTTCCCTGTGTATTGGGGAATCGGAGCCCTGGTGATCCTGTATGCCGCGTGGATGTACTTCCAGAAAGTTGACCTCCGCACAGTCGTGATCGGTTTCTCGGGGGCGGCAATTCTACTCATCTTGGCGCAGGTCATGTACCAGCCCTATCATGCCTGGTATGGACAGGGCTATCAAAGCGCTCAATTGTGGCAGGGCTCTCGTACCCCTTTGATCGACTACCTCACAGTACACGGCGTGTTCCTGTTCTTGATCGTCGCCTGGATGGCGTATGAAACGATCAAGTGGATGGAGACTACGCCGGTATCAGCGCTCGCACCTCTGCGGGATTACATGTGGATGATCGCTGCTACATTAGTGCTGGTTGTTGGCCTGACGGCTTTGCTGTTCGGGATGGGTTACCGTGTCGCTTTGATCGTCTTCCCGTTGCTGCTCTGGACAGCTGTGCTCATCCTGCGGCCGGGGATCCATCACGGCAAGCGCATCGTATTAGCGTTTTTCGGCATAGGCTTGCTGCTCACGTTCGTGGTCGAGGTGGTTGTTCTGGTGGGTGATATCGCCCGCATGAACACAGTATTCAAGTTT
>JASFUN010000216.1:0-4411 GCA_050050255.1 Anaerolineales bacterium
GCGATCACGCCGTAATCGGCGGCATGGGCTTTGTTAAAGCCATAGCGGGCGAAGTTTTCCCAGTCTTCAAATACGGCTTCCGCCGTCGCTTTTTCAATCTGGTTTCCGACAGCCCCCTGGATGAATTTCTGCTTATGTTTTGCCAGAGCGCTGGCGTTCTTCTTCGAAATTGCCTTGCGCAGGCCATCGGCTTCAGAGGCCGAATAACCCGCCATCTCCATGGCGGCGAACATGATCTGCTCTTGATACACGGGTATGCCGTAAGTCTCTTCAAAGATACCCGCCAGGGTGGGATGACGGTATGAAGGTTGTTCCAGACCGTGCATACGGCGAATATAGGTAGGGATGAAATCCATGGGACCCGGACGGTACAGCGCCACCATAGCGATCACATTAGCTAACTCGCGCGGTTTCATCTCCATCAGATAGCGGCGCATGCCGACGCCTTCTACCTGGAAGACGCCAAGCACGTCCCCTCGCCCGAGTAGCTCAAACGTATCCGCATCATCAATCGGAATAGAGTTGATATCGAGCTCAACGCCATGCCGTTCGGCGATCATCTCGCAGGCACGCGCCATGACGGTCAGCGTTGATAAGCCCAGGAAGTCGACCTTTAGAAGCCCGAGCGAATCCAGAATATGCATCTCAAACTGGGTAACCGCTCCAATCGGGTTGTCATCCTGGCTGGAGCCGGTCGGTCGGTGCAGCGGGATGTACTCGACGATGGGCTTATCGGTGATGATCACCCCGGCGGCGTGCGTGCCCGCGTTGCGCACAACACCCTCAAGCTGATTGGCAGTATCGATAAGATCGCGCAGGTAAGAAGTTTGCTCATAGAGTTCGCGAAAGCGCGGGACGTCTTCGAGCGCATCCGAAATGGAAACGGGCTTTCCGGGAATATTGGGGACGAGCTTTGCAACCCGGTCAACTTCGGGCAGCGGGATGTCCTTTACCCGTCCAACATCACGGATCGCAGCCCGGGCTCCAAGCGTTCCAAAAGTAATAATCTGGGCGACTTTATCGCGGCCGTACTTGTCGGCTGTGTATTCTAAAAGCTCTGATCGCCTGTCATCCTGAAAGTCGAGATCGATGTCGGGCATGGAGACTCGACCCGGATTGAGGAACCGCTCGAAAATCAGGCCGTGCTTGATCGGGTCGACCGTGGTGATTTCCAGACTGTACGCGACGATCGAGCCGGCGGCGGAGCCCCTCGCGTTGTACCAGATGTTGTGCTCTTGAGCGTAGCGACAAAGGTCCCATACGATCAGGAAGTAGGTGTCGAAACCCATCTCATGGATGATTTTCAACTCGTAGTCAAGCCGCTCGCGGACGACCTCATCGTCCGTATAGCGGCCGTATCGCTCTCGCAGCCCTTGCTCACAAAGCATGCGCAGGTAAGTTTCCGGGGTATGCCCGTCCGGGACCTCGAATTGTGGCAGGTGGTAACCCTTGAACTCCAGATCGACATCGCACCTTTCAGCAATCCAGAGCGTGTTTTCGAGCGCACCGGGGATATGCCCGAAGAGCTGCTGCATCTCCTGCGGTGATCGCATGTAATAGGAACTGTCCGTCATCATCATGCGGTCTGGATCTGCCTGGAGCGAACCCGTCTGGATGCAGAGCAGGATATCCTGAAGCTCAGCGTCATCGGGGTCGACGTAGTGAACGTCATTGGTTGCTACAAATCGACCGTCATAACGCTTGGCCAGATCGACGAGCTGTTTATTGATGTTTTCCAATTCAGGAATGTCGTGCTGCTGGAGCTCGAAGAAAAAGCGATCGGGGCCAAAGACCTCGTAATACCAATCAAGCAGTTCGACCGCCTTCTTCTCCTGGCCAGCCTGCAGAGCTCTTGGCACCTCGCCAGACAGGCAGCCGGTTGTGCAGATCAAACCTTCACTGTGGGCAGCCAGGAATTCATGATCGATGCGCGGCCGATAGTAGAAACCTTCGAGCTGAGATGCAGACGCGATCTCGAGCAGGTTGCGATAGCCGGTGTCATTTTCGGCCAGCAAGAGCAGGTGAAACGAGCGGCTGTCGAATTGCGGGTCACGGTCGGTCATCCCGCGTGCGGCCATGTATGATTCTATGCCGATGATGGGTTTAATCCCGGCTTTCTTGGCCGCCCTGTAGAAAGAGATCGAACCGAACATGGCGCCATGGTCGGTGAGCGCGACCGCTGGCATGTCCATGGACTTTGCCCGTTCAACAAGTTTATCCACTTTGCTCAAGCCATCGAGGAGCGAGTATTCAGAATGGACGTGAAGATGAACGAACGACATGTTTTTACCGACCACCAGGCTGGAAATTTTCCACGAATGAAGATAACTCGACTCGATTATATTCAACGCTTCACCCTTCCGCTAGCCTTGCAGCCCAGGAATCAGAAAACTTTAAGATTCAGAGCAACCCTATTGAAGCTCATGCAATTCGCAGTGAAGCCCCATTTGCCTTATCATCATCGAATGAACAGACTTCCGTCTCAACAATAAGGCCATGAAAATCACGGACTTGCTCAGGACTCTACGGTTCATCGGATGGGAAAATCCATACCGTGCAATCCTTTACTCCATTCTGCGTGCACGCGCCGAACGCAGCATCAAACGGGAGGACAAGCTTGAGCCCACCGAACGATTTGCGCCGGGACAAATCATTTCCGCCAATGGAACCGTCCACGGTGCGGGTTTTAGATTCGAGAACGCTGATCTTGAGATCCTTTTCCTCGCAGAAGACGTCGTGCGGATTTCATGGCAGCCAGGCGAACCTCCGGTGCCATACGCCATTCAAGATCACTTTTGGCCTGGCGGAGATGCCAGGCTTACGGAAGACAAGGGCAGCTGGAAATTGTCGGCCGGAGACCTGTCGGTAAGGGTATCCTCCGAGGGCTCTTTGACCTGGAGCCTGAATGATACCGTCATCCGCTCAGAAGATGAGCCCATACGCGTAGACAGTGCATGGGAATCCAGATCGCCGCTGCCGACCTCAAGCGCCGTCTTTGGGCTTGGAGGGCGCGCACGAAGCCTGAACTTGCGCGGTGGCTCTTACCGCTTATGGAACCGTGATCCGGGCGGGAGCTATGGTCCCGGCGATGATCCGCTCTATTTAAATGTCCCGGCCTTTATGGTCCTTCAGGATGATAGCTCTTACCTAGTTTTTTACGAAAATTCCTACCGGGGTTTTGTCAAAGTCGAAGAAGAGTTGAGCGTGCGATTTGAGGCCGGCATGCTGCGCTACTACCTCTTCTTTGGAGAACCCGAATCGCTTCTGAAGCGATTCACCGATCTCACCGGCAAGCCCGCGATGCCTCCAAAATGGGCGCTTGGTTTTCACCAGTCCCGCTGGGGATATCGCAGTGAAGACGATATTGAAGAAGTGCTGGCTGGCTACCAACAGCACAATCTGCCCATCAGCGCCATCCATCTAGACATCGACTACATGGATGGATACCGGGTTTTTACCACCAATCCCCACAGTTTTCCTAACCTGAAGCAGCTTACCGGCCGCGCGGATAAGCTTGGTGTGCGGGTGGTTGCGATCATCGACCCGGGCGTCAAGGTTGATCGCGGCTTTCAACTGTACCGGGATGGGCTCTTTGAAGACGTATTCTGCAAACTCCCGAGTGATCGTCCGGCGCGCGCACCGGTTTGGCCCGGGTGGGTCGTGTTCCCCGATTTCACGAACCCCTCGGCACGCCGTTGGTGGGGTTCGCAATATCCAAGGCTCTTAAAGCATGGGATAGCCGGTATATGGCACGACATGAACGAACCAGCGACATTTGCAGCCTGGGGTGATCCCTCACTGCCGCTGGCGACCCAACACGCCCTGGAAGGCAAAGGGGGCACCCATAGGCAGGCGCATAACATTTATGGTTTGCTGATGAACCGGACAGGATTTGAAGCCCTCAAGAGCCAGCAACCGGAACAGAGGCCTTTCATCGTCTCGCGCTCAGGTTGGGCGGGCAATCAACGCTACGCGTGGAATTGGACCGGGGATGTGGAGAGCACGTGGGAGGGCATGCGGGTCACTCTGCAATTAATGCTGGGGATGAGCTTGAGTGGCATCTTCTTTACAGGCAGCGACATCGGTGGCTTCAGCGGTGAACCCTCACCAGAATTGATGGTGCGCTGGATGCAGATGGCCGCTCTCACCCCTTTCTTCCGCATCCATTCGGCCTTGACCGCACCCCGCAGAGAACCATGGAGGTTTGAGAGTCCTCATCGCGAAGCTCTATACGAGATGCTTTCCATGCGCTATCGCCTGATGCCGTATTTATACACATTGGCCTGGCAGGCAGCCAGCGATGGCCTCCCGATCATCCGCCCGCTTTTCTGGGACGATCCTTCCAATGCAACCTACTGGGATGTCGATGACCAATTCTTCCTCGGCGCCGATATGCTGGTCGCACCCATTC
>JASFUN010000217.1:0-4411 GCA_050050255.1 Anaerolineales bacterium
GCCAAACACCGCCGTGCCTTACATAGGGGATATCTTGCTCGAAGGCTTCATGATAGCGACGTTTTTCTGTCTTCTGATCCGCAGCATCCGGCAGCTTCGAATGGTCAGCAAGCTGCACTCTCAGGCGACGAACATCAATCTGTTGGAGTTAAAACCCGCCCACGCATTTTCTGATCTGACCGCACGCACAGGTATAGGCGTGATCCTGGTTGTAATCGTAAGCTACCCTGCTGACCCACAGGCTTTCGGAACAGGTCTAAATATCCTACTGACCGCCGTGACCACCCTGCTGGCAATCGGCATCTTCGTCCTGCCGGTGATCGGATTGCAATCGCGCCTCGATGACGAAAAAGAGCGCGCCTTGAGCCAGACTCATAAGCAGCTCCAGATCGTGAGGCATCGGCTGCATGATGAAGTGAGAAGCGGCCAGTTCGAAGACATGGGTGCAATTAAAGACGCGATCGAGGCGCTGATAAATGAGCGCGATTTGATTAAATCTGTCTCAACCTGGCCGTGGAACCCGAAAACGATAAGGGCGTTCGCCTCCGCGCTCCTGCTGCCTTTGTTCCTGGGATTAGCAACGCGGCTCCTGGAGAGGCTTATGTGACCAATGAACAGCTTGGCCGGCATGATCCGATCTCCCCGATAAATTTCCATCATTCCAGAAAGTGACAGGGAACAAATTTTTCTCATCTCCCAGCCGCAGAGCGCATGCGAACACCGCAGACAGTGTTCCTTCGCGATGTGATTGTATTGTCAGGCAGGTAAGGGCATTGTCGGAACTCAGGGAAGGCAAGACTTGGCCCTTCAATGGTGACCGGAGCTTAGATGTACAATCAACGAACATCGTTTGCAAAGGGTTGGTAAATGGACGAATTACTTGAACTTGAAAAATCAGGTTGGCATGCGCTCTCGAGCGATGGTGACGCCGGCAAACGTTTTTACGAACGCATCCTGCGCAATGACGCCGTGATGCTATTCCCGGGTGGCATGCGGCTCGTGGGTATGGACCAGATCCTGGACTCACTCGGCGCTCAGCCCTGGGCGTCTTTCGAAATCCAAAATCCCGCCTTGACCGAGCTCTCCCCGCGCGTAAGGACTCTCGTCTACCGCGTGACAGCCCGGCGGGAGGACAGCCCTCTATATGAAGCGCTTATCTCCAGCACTTACGTCTTAGAGGCTGGTTCCTGGAAGCTCGTACTCCACCAGCAGACTCAGGCTTGATGTCAACTCTTTGGAGGCGCAATTATGGGCATCGTACGACACACAGCAAGCTTCCGTATCACGCAACCGGTCGACCGTCTCTTTCCACTCTTCACCCCGGAGGGCGAGAAACTCTGGGCGCCAGGCTGGGACTACGAGAACCTCATGGGGACGACCGAACTCTCAGAAGACTACGTCTTCCTCACCGGTTCGCACGATCATGCTTCGTCCCACGCCATCTGGTTGGTGAAGCGCTATCGACCGGAGGAAGGGCTGGTCGAATATTACCGTGTAGAACCTGAAGACAAGGTCGGCGTCGTCACGGTGCGCTGCCGTCCTGAACATGATGTTGGAACACGTGTAGAGGTCACCTACAAGTACATACCACTTTCAGAGCGGGGACGGGCTTTCACAAGCTCTTACAGCCAGCAGGCCCACGAGGAATTCATCGCCGGCTGGCAGGCGCAGCTCGAGGGCTACTTCGAGCGCAACGGGTAGAATATCGAAGGTTTGGTTTTAGAATGGGGGCGAACGATGAGTTGGTCTGACCTTGTCAGCGGGAGCCCAATCCTGGCTGAGATTGGGCGCCAGCGGTTTGCCAGTGAGGTGGCCTTCCTGGCGACGATACGCAAAGACGGGTCGCCCAGGGTTCATCCTGTGACGCCGATCCTCGGTGAAAACCGTCTGTTCATCTTCATGGAAGCCACCTCACCCAAAGGCCACGACCTGCGCCGCGACGGCCGCTACGCGCTGCACTGCTCGGTGGACGACTCCGGCGGAGGCGAGGGCGAATTCTTCGTATCTGGCACAGCGACACCTGTTGAAGACCCGGGGATCCGGGAGGTCGCGGCTACATCGGCCGGTTACGAGATCATCGACAGTTACGTGCTCTTCGAGCTGGGTGTCGACGCAGCTTTCTCCACAATCTACGCGCAGGACGGAAAACCCATTCGAGATCGCTGGAAGCGCGAGGGTTAATCGGCGATCTAGATTCCAAGTTCTGAGATCCTCAAAGACAATCTCAATTTCTAATAGATATTTACTTTTTCCGTTCTAAAGCTTCTATCAGCCGTAACAACGTCGGTCCACAGCGACCAGATGATCGATCTGCTTTTTCTTCAATCTCAATATGGCTATTCCGACTATATTGATCTAAAATGGGCCTATCCATTTAACGGATCCTCTCGGTCGCTGCTCCATTCACTCCAGACATCCCGGTCGATCCCATATTCAGGAGGAGCTGGAATGAACTATCTCATGATCGTGCTGCGCATCATCCACATTTTTTCAGGCGTATTCTGGGTGGGCGTGAGCTTATTCAACATTGGCTTTTTACAGCCGACTGTGCAGGCAACCGGTGGTGAGGGACAAACTGTCATGCAGTATCTAACCTCCCGCACCCGTTTCACCATCACGGTGTATACCGCCGCCACGTTGACACTGCTCTCGGGATGGATCATGTACTGGAACCTGTTCAAATTCAGATTAGCAGCACTCTCCTCTGGCTACGGGTTGATGCTAGCCATAGGTGGTATTGCCGGGACAATCGCCTGGGTGATCGCGCTTGTTTTCATTCGCGGCGTACTTTCTGACATGGGAGCCATCGGACAAGCGATTAAGACCCAGGGGGGACCTCCCAATGAAAAACAAGCCGCTCAGCTGCAGGCATTGAGTGCCAGGATGGTCTCTCTGGGACAGTGGGGTGTTGTCTTGATGGTGGTCGCTGTGCTGGGGATGTCGACGGCCCAATACGTACGTCTCTAGACTTCACATTAAACACAAACCGGGTGATGCCTATGTAAAGATACTCTATACTGATTACAGAGTTGTTCGAGATCATCAGTCGGAATACCACTGGTGAGCTTCGAGTGGAAGGAGAAACAACGATGTCAACTTACTTCATGTTCGGGAGCTATTCACCCGAATCGGTCGCAAAGATCAGCTCGAAACGGACCGATGACACGAAAGCGCTGATCGAGAATTTTGGCGGCAAGCTGGACTCGGCATACGCGATTCTAGGTGAACAGGACCTCGTCCTCATCGCTGAATTCCCAGACACGGAAACAGCCATGAAGACATCGGTCGCCCTCTCAAAGATGCTGGGGATTGGCTTTTCAACTGCACCAGCCGTCAGCGTTGAGACTTTCGACCGAATCACCGAAGACCTCTAGCGGCTGACATCGCCTGCGACGCAGGCTAGTTTTAGATTAACAACCTCGAACAACGATCATGTCAGCATTGCCATGCGGCGGGCCGTGCCGCTCAGCACATCTGAGCGGTCATATTTGACGTTGGAGAAGGACCTGACATGAATAAAGAGCGTGATTTCCTCAATAACCTCGTTGGTCGTTGGCAGTTGACGGGTACGATGGGAGAAATCAAACTGCGCCAGGAAATCCTTGCCCATTGGATCCTGAACGACACCTTCCTTCGGATGCATTGCAGATCCAACACATCCGCCGACAATCCGACAGCGGAATACGAGGCAGTCTACCACCTTGGCTACAACGCCGATGAAGATGTCATCGTGATGCACCTGCTCGACACGACGGAGGTCCCGACAGAATGCACTGTGGGGCGCGGTGTCCTGGAGGGAAATCGTGTCATCTTTCGTTTTGATTACGAGGACACACCTTTCTTGTACACATTTGAATATGACCCAACTCACGATCGCTGGCACCTGCCTCAGACCTACGAACAGGACGGAGAGCTTAAGAGCTTTGCAGTAAAAGAGATGACCCGGCTTTGAATCAATGCGCTTAGAAACCGGCAGGAAGCAATCCACAAGTGAATCACGCCAGAAAACCACTGAATTGCGCACATGAAGGCTTGTTTCTCCGGTCGCCTGAACACCCGGGTCAAGGACGACCGCTTGACCAGATCGAGGCGCACATGATACTTAAAATTCGATGAGATCCGGATACGGGTTACGATCTAGTGAGGTACTGTTCAAACTGCAGTTGGTCCCCCATCCCGGGGTGAAATATTCACAAGGTGATCTGATGGAAGCGACAATGAATGCCACCCTCGACCTGCTCGATATGCTGCATGAAGAATGCAAAGCGGAGTTAACAGGGCTTACACAGGAGCAGTTGGATTGGCGACCGGGACGAGGCAGCAACTCGCTGGCAGTCCTCGCCGTGCACATCGCTGGCGCCGAGAAGTACTGGGTGACCGAATGCATTATGGGAGCGCCTTCCGGACGTGA